>JAZFVB010000116.1:0-6974 GCA_036447515.1 Nitrospinota bacterium | reverse complement strand
TCGATAAAGGCGGGATAGAGTTCGGTTCCGACGCCGGACTGCTGGCGGTACTGACGGAGCGCGTAAGGAAAGCGGTGGAAAAACCGTTAATCGTAAAACTCTCGCCAAATGTTACGGACATAAAACCTTTCGCGGTTGCCGTTGAGGAAAATGGCGCGGACGCCATAAGCGCAATCAACACCCTGAAGGGAATGAGCATAGACACGGCAACCCGCAAGCCGAGAATAAAACGGATAACAGGCGGCCTTTCGGGTCCCGCAATAAGGCCCGTTGCCCTGCGCATCGTTTACGAATGCGTGAAGACGGTCAAGATTCCGGTAATAGGCATCGGCGGTATCGCGTCGCTCAATGACGCGCTGGAGTTTTTCATAGCGGGCGCGGCCGCCGTGCAGGTGGGCACGATGAACTTCGTCGAGCCGGATATCGCCGAGAATCTCGTCGACCGGTTAAGGGCTTACTGCCAAGAGAACCGTATAACGGATATAAAAGAAATCGTCGGATCGCTTAAAACCGGGTAACCGGGCTCGAAAGGTTTTGCGTTAGAGGCCGGGAAGTTTTTTATTTTCTAGAAAAAGTCGTCGGAAACCTTTTTCTTCTTTATCTTGGGGAAATTTTTTGCAAGCTGCGGCTCGAAATCCTCGCCTAGGTTGTATATCGGCCCGACCTTAAAATTCTTTTTCTGCCAGGCCATGATCTTGTCGAGCGGTTTTTCGCCTTTCATGATGTAGCGCGGCGAATCCTCGAATAACGACATGTCGCTTACCACCACCATTTGAACGGCGCCCATTTTCTTTCCTTCCTGGAACCATCTTTTGACATCGCTCTCGTTTGCAGTACCCATTATTTCTCCGTTCTTTTAAAGAGATTTTCTCCCAAACTCTAACTATCTAGTGTCCCATTATAACCACGATAGTGTAATAAATGAAAGCAATGTTTGCTGAAATATATAGAGTTCCTTATTTACCGCTTTTTCCCAAGTTTGGGATAAACTGTTCGTTTCTCAGGACAAGTACGGCCCGATCTCTTCGTAGCCTTTGCCTTCCCTGATGACGCGCGGAAGCTCCCCGCTGAAATCTATCACAGTCGAGGCGGTGTTCTCCAGCGGCCCTCCGTCGATAACGACGGCGACGGCGGCCCTGAATTCCGGCGAAAGGTCGCCGATGGCGCAAAGGGGTTCTTCGGTCGAAACGTTTACCGAGGTCGTGATTATCGGCGAGCCTAATTCGCTTACAATCGCCAGCGGTACCTGGTGGTCGGGTATGCGGATTCCCACGGCATGATCGGCGGAGGTCATCTTTTTAGGAACTCCCTCGCCTTTCGGAAGGACGAAGGTGTAAGGCCCCGGCAGGAACTTGCGCATGAGCCTGTAGGCGGCGTCGGTTATGTCGGCGTATTTGGCGGCCTCGCTGAGGTTGTTGCAAATAAAGCTGAACGGCTTATGCCTTAGCCTATTCTTGAGTTTATTGAGTTTCCCAAGCGCCTTGAGGTTTTTCAGATCGCACCCTATCCCGTAGATCGTGTCTGTGGGATAAATGATAAGCTCGCCCGCCCTTAAAGCTTCGACGGCGGCGCCTATCACCCTTTTTGAAAGGCCCCCGCTGAAAACCGATGCCGTCATGCGGACATTTTACAGTATTTTGGAGTAAAGAATATTGGTTCCAGCTCATTTCAGGTCCGGGACCAATAAATACCTGAAGATGGTTATAGCGTTTCCGCTATTTGTTACGTTCAATTACCTATGAATTGATCGAATAAAGAAGCCGGAAAGTATATCTCCGCATAATAAAAAAAGTCTTGACAAACGTCATATTGCATTATACTATTAAATAGTCATAATAACGTGCATTGTACAGTATAGAATATTTTGTAACTTATTTATAGGGTGGTGTTATGGAACGAAACATATTCAGGGCTTCCGCCAGAAAGGAAATGATCTCGCGGACATTTCATCTTGATTCGGGGCAATTGGAATCATTACAGAAAGTGTCCAAGAAGCTAGGCATTTCACAGTCGGAGATGGTGCGGCGATCAATTTCTTATTTTACGGAGGAATACGCCAAACAATCCAAAAAAAAATAGCCCTTTAACCGGCGCCGGCGTGGGCCTTTAACTATCTCTTTATCCGCCTTTTTTCTATCTCGCCGATGATGTCTTCCACGGTGTAAAGGAGCGTAAACTTTGCGCCCAGTTCCTTCGACAGTCCCTTCAGCTTTCCCGCGTCCAAGTGCTTTACGCGGATATAGACTTCCTTCGATCCCTTGTCGCCTCCATCGGGGTAATGGGAAAGTATACTTACTATCCTTCCACCCTTTGAGCGGATGAAATCCGTTACTTCCCTTATGGAGCCGGGCCTGTCTTCCAGTTTTAAGCCGAACTGCACGTCTCCCTTGTAAACCCCCGTTATCGTTATCAGGGTTTTGAATATGTCGGTTATCGTCAGGATGCCGACAACGTGCCGGTCGTCATCCAGAACGGGCAGCGCGCCTATTTTGTTGTCCACCATGAGAGCCGCGGCGAACTCGATGGTCTCGTCCGGCTTTACGGTTACGGTATCTTTGGTCATTATTTCCGATATTTTCACTTTTGAGAGAAGGTAGTTCATCTCGAATACGTCCAGCGAGGTGGCGGACGAAGGGAAGTATTCCTTCATATCCCTGTCGGTGACTATTCCAGCCAGTTTTCCCGTGCCGTCCACAACCGGCAGGGAGCGGATGTTTTTTTCCTTCATGAGGTGGGATGCCTTCATCATCGGCGTTTCGGGCGCAACCGTAACGGTTTCTTTGGTCATCCAGTCTTTTATAAGCATAATCAACCTCCGGAATGAACGAGTTTAAACTTATTATATTCCCAGGTAGGCCTCTTTTATGTGGTCGTTTTCGGCAAGCTCCTTTCCGGTTCCTTCCATCACGATGCGGCCGTTTTCCAGAACGTATGCCCTGTCGCAGATTGCGAGGGAATTCTTTACGTTCTGCTCGACAAGGAGTATCGTTACGCCCTCATCGTTGATTACTTTTATGATATTGAATATCTCCTTTGCAAGGAGGGGCGAAAGGCCCAGTGAAGGTTCGTCCAGCATCAGTATTTTTGGCAGGGCCATAATGCCGCGGCCCACCGCGCACATCTGCTGCTCGCCGCCGCTCATCGTTCCGGCGTGCTGTTTTCTGCGTTCCCTCAGTCGCGGGAAAATGCCGTACACGCGTTCGAGCGTTTCACTGCGTCGGCGCTTCGGTTCGGGCGCGAGCGAACCCATGATGAGGTTTTCTTCAACCGACATTTCAGGAAACAGCCTTCTGCCCTCCGGCACGTGCACGATGCCTTGCTGGATTATCTTGTCTGCGGGAGTCTGGTCGAGCCTCATTCCGTTGAATTCCATTGTGCCTGTGCGGGGGCGCTCCAGGCCGGATATCGTTTTGAGCGTCGTTGATTTTCCGGCGCCGTTCGAGCCGAGAAGTACCAAGATTTCCTTTTCGCGCACCTCAAAGGAGACATCCCACAGCGCCTGCATGTCGCCGTAGAAAACGTCTATCGACTCTACCTTCAGCATCAGTGGTGGCTCTCCTCTAGCGGCTCGCCTAAGTACGCCTCAATCACCTCTTTGTGCGAGGCAACTTCCCTCGGAGTCCCTTCCGTTATAGTTTGTCCGAAATTAATGGCGTGTATGCGGTCGGATATGCTCATTATCACCTTCATTATGTGTTCGACGATTATGATGGTAGAGCCGTTGTCCCGTATCTTCTTTATCAGCTCAATCGCGGGGTCAAGCTCCGTCGGGTTCAGGCCCGCGAACGTTTCGTCTAGGAGTATCAGCTCAGGCTTTGTCGCCATGGCGCGGGTAATCTCAAGCCTTTTGCGGTCGCCTATCGTCAGGCTTTTAGCGATGAAGTCCCTGCGATGCATAAGGCTGCAGAATTCCAGCGTTTCTTCGGCTATTTCTTTTGCGTGGTGCATCGTGTTCGCCCTGCAAAAGGCGGCGGCGATAACGTTGTCCATAACAGACATGCGCTTTAGCGGCTTTACCACCTGGAAGGTGCGCGCAATGCCCATGTGGTTTATCTTGTGGGGCTTGAGGCCGCTTACTCTATTCCCTTTGAAATAGGCCGCACCCGTCGTCGGTTTATGGAATCCGGATATGAGGTTGAAGATGGTCGTTTTGCCGGAACCGTTGGGCCCGATAAGGCCGAATATCTCGCCCTTTTCCACCTTGAAGCTCACGCCGTTTACTGCCGCAAGACCCCCGAAGTACTTAATGAGGTTTTTCGCTTCAAAGAACTCCATCTTTACTCCTGCGCCTTTTTGCCCGGCATGCGCCGCATGACGGCATCGACGAACCTGTGCCAGTCGCCCACTACGCCGTTGGGCATGTAGCGTATCACCAGCACTACCAGCACGCCGAAGCCGAGGACATGGGCCCTTGTGACGTACTCTGCAATGGTCATGACGAAATCCGAGCCGGTCCATTCCGCAACGGAGGTGATTATGCCAAAGCCGCCGGTCCTGAATATCTCCTGCACGATTACCATGATGAACGCGCCGACGGCGGGGCCGTAGATCGTTCCCACCCCGCCGACGATTCCGACGAGTATCGCCATTATCGATATGTCGTGCAGCGAAAAGACGACTTCGGGGTCGATGAAGCCCATGTAGTTCATGTAAAGCCCGCCGGCTATGCCCGTAAGCGCGGCGGCTATGCCCAGCGAGATCATCTTGTAAAAGGTGGTGTTCACGCCCAGGCTCTCGGCGGCGTCCTGGTCTTCCCTTATCGAAACGAAGTAATAGCCGAGCTTCGATTTCATGACCAGTTCCACGATGATTATGGTTGTAACGGCCAGGGCCAAGGCGATGTAGTAGTAGGGGAGCTTTGATATAAAGGTCTGGAGAATCATTATCCCGACCATCCCCTCGGTAAAGCTTTCCCATATCGTTGCGCCGTGGCGGAAGACCTCGTTAAGCGCAAGGGTTGCCAGCGCGAAATATGCGCCCCTAAGCCTGAAGCATATCCACCCGAACGGAAGCGCGACAAGGGCGGCGGTAACTCCGCCCAGAATAAGCCCCCACCACGCCGACCAGCCCAGATGGTAGTTGATAAGCCCCGCCGTATACGCGCCGGTGCCGAAAAAGGCCGCGTCGCCGAACGACACCTGGCCCGTATAACCGGCGATAAGGTTCCACGCCGTCCCTATAACGACCCACATGAGGGCGAGTATGAAAAGGTGTCGATAGTAATCGCTCTCCACCACGAGCGGAAATATAATAAGGACTACGAGAAGAATCGACGGAGCAATTTTGCCAAACTTCATCATACTCCCGTAAGGCGCTTGAATCCGCCGGGCAAAAAGATAAGGACGAGGATAAAGACAACAAGCCCCATCATGTCCTCGAACTCCATTGCGATGTACGTTGCGGAAAACGCTTCCACAAGCCCTAGCGTTATGCCGCCGAATATCGCGCCGACGGTGGAGCCAAGTCCGCCGAGTATGCAGATTACAAAGGCCTTCCTGGTGAAAGGTCCGCCGATGTCCGGGTAGAGGTAGAAAATCGGCATAAGGAGCGTTCCGGCGGCCGCGACAAGGGCCGCGCCAAGGCCGAACGTTATGTACGTGATTCGCTGGGAGTTTACGCCCATGAGAACCGCCGCTTCCTTGTCCTGCGCCGTGGCGCGAATCGACTTGCCCACATCGGTCTTTATAAGGAACCAGAAAAGAAAGAGCGTAAGCGCTATCGCTATGAAGAAATCGATAACCAGCGGCACGCTGAACGATATATTGCCGAGGAAAAAAGTCGCGTTGGAGTATGAGACCCTGACGGACTTATAGTCGGAAGTGAATATGAACCTCATTACCTCCGTGAGGACCATGCCGATACCGACGGTCATCAGCACCTGGTTTTCGGGTAAAATCGTATCGGCGTGAACCAGGGGGTTGAGGAGGTATTTCTGTATTAAGAGTCCCAGTATGAAGAGCGTCGGCATGCTTATTATGAGAGAAAGGTACGGGTCCATTCCAAGCACGGCGAAAGCGGAATAGGTAATGTACATTGCTACCATCATCAATTGCCCGTGCGCGAGGTTGATGATGCCCATAACGCCCATGATGAGCGTCATTCCGGTGCCGATAAGGGCGTAAAGCCCCCCCTTTAGGAGCCCCGCAACGAGAGTCTGTAAAAAAAGGTCCATTTGCTTAAACGGTTTCCCCCTGCGATTTGTTGCAGAACTGTAAAACGGGAGACCGGCTATTTGTCAAATAGCAAAAAAAGTCCATCCGGGACTTTTTTAGCTACGACTTGGCCGAAGTAAATTCGTCCAAGTCTCTCAAATTGCTTGACTTTCAGTCTGCGCAATTTGTGCAATCCATCCATGGATTGCATACCAGCCTCCCGTCTTGTTAACGCTATTACGCCTTACTCGCGTTCCTTTATCCAGTCAACAGGATAGACATACATTGCCTTAGAAAGGCTCCTCGGCCAGATCATCTCCAGCTTGCCGTTTTGCCACTGCACGACGTATGTCTGAAGCTTGTTCTGGTTTATCTTCTTGTCGTAAGAAATAAACTTCACCGGCCCGAAAACAGTCATCATGTCCGTTTCCTTGAGGGCCTGCGTGATGTCTGCGGTTGAGTGCGATTTGGCCCTTCTAAGGACGTCGGCCACTACGTAAGCTCCCGCATATGCTTCCGCGCCGTGGTATTCGGTTTCGCGGTTATACTTTGCCTTGAAATTATTGTAGTAGTCCATGGCGCCCGGAAGCGGCAGCGACTGATGCCATAACGTGGCGGAGACGACCTTTTTGCCAGCCTTGCCGGTGTTATGCACGAACTCGGGCAACGTGAAGCCCGCGGCGGCTCCAGCGAAAAGTCTCGGGTTCATCTTGAGTTCCATCGACTGGTTCATCAAAAGCGACGCGTCCAAAACGTAGCTGATCATGTAGATCAGGTCCGGGTCCATCTGCTTGACCTTCGCAAGAAGCGGCTTAAAGTCCA
>JAZFVB010000115.1:0-7027 GCA_036447515.1 Nitrospinota bacterium | reverse complement strand
GAAAATTACGGGGAAGTAAGATGGGGCTCGATGCCGGTACGGTCGCAATACGCACTGTTCACCCTTGCGGTGGCGTTCACGTGGTTGATGGGGCTGATGGGCTACTGCCGCTCGGCTATCCGGCAGCACTGGCACGTCTATACGGTATTTCGGGACAACTCGGTAGGAGCGTATACCCCTACGCTTCCGTTCGCGGCGGCGATGGTAACGATGATTGTCATCATATTCATGGGCCTGATATTCTTCACATTCTGGATGCCGATGCTTGCGGCCAAAAAGGAAAAATCGGCCGGATCGGCGTCACCCAAAACGGCGGAGGCCTCATAGGGTAATACTGATGAAGGAATTAGTTAAAATCGTAATATTCAGCCTTATCTTAATGAGCGGGTTCGTGGGATTCACGCGTTTTGGAATACCCCTTATTCTTCCAGAACCACCCCCCGTAGAGGAAAAGCTTTCCGGCGATATTACGATGGAGCAATACATTGCCCTCGGCAACAGGATATTCGATAAAAAGGGGACTTGTCCCTTATGCCACAACCCCGTCGGCGGAAGGGCTCCGCTTCTTGATGCGATAGGCTCGGTGGCTTCCGACCGCCTGAAGGACGAGCGCTACAAAGGCAGCGCCACTAACGTAGAGGAATATTTAAGGGAATCGATGTTGGAGCCGACCGCCTTTGTGGTTAAGGGATTTGGCAAAAAGGGAACCAACGACACCGTAAGCCCGATGCCGATCATTAACAAGGGCGCCATAAAGCTTTCTGAAGTAGAAATAAACGCCGTGATTGCCTTTTTGCAGTCAAACTCCGGCGTTGATGTAACGGTTCCGCTGCCTACGGGCGATACCGGCGTAACCGACGAGGAAGAACCAGCCGAAATTAAGGTCGCTGAAAATGCGGCGGAGGCATTTGTGAAGTTCGAGTGCGCCACATGCCACAGCCATCCCCTGATAGAAGAGGGCGGCGATATCGGGCCGGACCTTGCGTCGCTCAAAAATGCGGCCGCTAAACGAAAGAAAGGCATGTCCGCCGAGCGGTACGTTGCCGAATCGATAACAAATCCCAATGCGTTCATAGTTGCGGATTTCGACGAGGATATGATGCCCGCCGATTATCCGGAGCGGATGACTATTTCGGAATTAAAGATGATAGTGGATGCCGTTCTGGGCATAGAAGCAAAGAAGGAAGAGTGACGGGATTATGAGGTTAATCAAAACGCTTGCGGTAATATTTGTTCTATACCTTATTCCAAAGGTCTTGGTGCCTTTTATCGGTTCCCTGATGCATCCCGGCACCTGGCCCATTGTGCCCGCAAGCGTTATGCAGATGTACATGTTCTTCATCATTTCGGGCGTACTTCTGATTTACACATATGACGAGACGGGATACGCTGAAGTATTCGGGCCTATCATAGATATTTACGCTAACCCCGGCAAAGGCACTTTACGCCTCGTCGCCATAGGGCTGGTAGCTGTTTTTGGCGCTTACTTAACTTACCAGAGTGTAAAGCCGTCTTTCGAGGCTCCGATAGAGTTGAGGTCGATACACCCCGCTCCGCCGAGCGCCGCCAAGGTGTGGGGCAAGAGCGTCAAACTCCAGGGGCTTAAAAATCCCTTAAGGGAAGACAAGGAAAACTTTGCAAAAAACGTCGAGGCAGGCGGAATAGTCTATTACCAGAACTGCTTTTTCTGCCACGGCGACAGGATGCTCGGCAGGGGGCCGTATTACACTGGTTTCAACCCGCGTCCCTTGAATTTCGTCGATATTGGAACGATTGCCCAGTTGACGGAATCTTTCGTCTTCTGGCGGATAAGCACGGGCGGGCCGGGACTGCCGTCCGAAGCTACGCCTTGGATATCCGCGATGCCGATATGGCACGAACTGCTTAGCGAACAGGAAGTATGGCAAGTGATTCTTTTCTTATACGAATACACGGGACATAAACCGCGCGTAACCGCAGAACATGAATAAGGGTAGGGGGATGTTGAATACAAAAAACTTTGCGCGACGGGTTATATCGATTGCCCTGTTCCTTATAGCGCTGATTCTCCTTATGACTCCGCCATCCTGGGCTGTTGGTAACGCCGAAAACGGCGCCAAACTATACATGAAAAAATGCTGGTGGTGTCACGGCAAGGAGGGAGAGGCCGACGGCCCGGGGGCGAAGTTCATGCGTCCGCCGCCCAGGGATTTCTCGATGGGCGTTTATAAATACAAAACAAGCGTCCATACCACGGAGATAGTGCGCGAAGAGGACATGTTCACCATGATTAAGGAAGGCATGCCGGGAACTTCGATGCCTTCGTGGAAGGAAATATTCAAGGACGAAGAAATAAGGGATCTCGTGGCGCACGTAAAGACCCTTACCGATATTTTTGAAGAAGGGGGAAATCCCGCGCAAATCGGCTATGGCGCTAAAATCGCCAGTTCGCCCGAAAGCATTCAAAAGGGCAGAAAGGCCTTCGAGGACGCCAAGTGCTACGAATGCCACGGCCAGGCCGGCAAGGGCGATACGATGAAAAAACTCAAGGAAGACGACGGCGCAATAGTATGGCCGAGAAACTTTACAAAGCCATGGACTTTCCGCGCCGGCTGGACGCCTGAGGCGATTTTCTCACGTGTGACCAACGGGATTCCCAACACTCCCATGACTTCTTTTGCCGCTGATAAGACGGGCTCCGGAAAGCTTTCGGAAGAGGACAGATGGCACGTGGTCAACTATGTAATGTCGCTTGCCGACGAAAGCAAAAGGATAATAGAAGGCGATACCGTTATCACGGCAAGGCAGATACCAGCTATTCCAAAGGACGAAAAAGACCCGGCATGGGACGGGATAGAAAGATCGAACTTCTGGCTCGTTCCTCAGATTATCGCAAAAGACAGGTTCTTCACTCCGGCTAACGATTCGATTTCCGTAAAAGCCGTTTTCAGCGGTTCCGAAGTGGCGTTCCTCCTTGAATGGGACGACAGGTCGAATAGCGTGCCCGGCGACAAGGCGGCGGAGGGCATAGCGATATCGGCGCTTACGCCGGACGCAATTGCAATACAGATGCCGGTAGAGTTCCGGGATTCGTCCGAAAAACCGTACTTCGGCCACGGCGATACATCCAATCCGGCGTCGATGCTATATTGGAACGCGGGGAGCGTGGACAAGCCCAACGTTTCCAAAATGATTACATCCACTGGCTTGGGCGGCGCACGTGAAGAAAGCGACGCGGCGGCGGCTGGTTTCAGTGTTTCCGCATCCTATGAAACCGGGACGTGGAAGGTTATGATGAGAAGGAAGTTGGAATCGCCCAACAAGGACAAGGACACCCAGTTCGAAGTTGGCACGTATATGCCGATTTCTTTTGCAAACTGGGACGGCTCCAACGGCGAAAGCGGTTCCAAGCATACGTTGACGACGTGGTACTGGCTGTTGCTGGCGCCCGAAACGGGAAGCGATACCGTGGTTTATCCGGGAGCGGTTTTCATTCTTCTTGTTGTCGGGCAGTTCCTGATTTCGGCCGCCATTAGAAAGAAATAAGAAGCTTTTCAGTGGAAATAAATATGGAGGAGAAGGCATGAAGAGATCATTCATATTATTTGGCCTTATGACGCTGTTAGCGTTCGCACCGGCCGGATGGGCGGCCGAGGGCAAGGCGCTTGCCAAAAAATGCGCAAGCTGTCACAAGATGAAAGGACCGGCGGCAAAAACAATTGCCGAGATTATGAAAAGGAAAGCACCCGATCTTTTTTACGCGGGTAGCAAGTTCAACAAGGACTGGCTTGTAAGTTATATACAAAACCCCACAGTGATTCGCCCGGCGGGCACCGTTTACACTAACTTTTTAAAAGTTGACGGCGACCAGGATGTCGTTGGCGACCTTCCGAAGTGCGCCGCCAAGCTAAGCGCGGGCGACGCGGCGGCTGTTGCCGACTATCTGATGACTCTCAAGGATTCCAGCATGAAGACCGGCGTCGTTAAGCTCGGCAAGTTCTCAAAGGCCAGGGCCAAGATGCTTATGTGGAAGAAAGAGTCGTGCAACGCCTGTCATGCGTTCCCAAAAAAGGGCGGCGGCGTATCGTGCCCCACTTTCGTGGGGATAGGGAGCAGGCTTAATCCCGATTGGATTTACAGTTTCGTAGCGGATCCCCAGCACTGGGACCCCAAGGTATGGATGGCAAAGAGCGATCTGGAAGATGCTAAATTGCAGTTAATAGTCAATTATCTGAATTCGCTTAAATAGGGGGATCGGGAAATGATAAATAGAAATATTTCGACGGCGATTTCAGCGGCCCTCTTTGCAACCGTTTTGTTGTTAACCGGTTTGTCCGCCCCCGCGTATGCGGAAAAGGCCGCAGATAACTATAGGCTTTACTGCGTACAGTGCCATGGTTCAACCGGTACCGGGAAAGGCATAAACGCGCCTTTTTTGGCGGTTCAGCCGAGGAACCATACTAGCGCGAAGGACATGAACGAATTGAAAGATGAAGAAGTCTTCACGGCTATTAAAGAAGGCGGCGCTGCGGTGGGTAAATCGACCCAGATGCCGCCATGGTCTGCAGCATTGAATGACGACGAAATACACGCTCTCGTTAAACATCTGCGCGGTATGTGCAAGTGCGAGGGGAAGAAGTAGAAAGGTATCGGATTTAATATCTTCCGTACCTTTTGTTTTAGTACTGTTTTTAGAGTTAAATGGTGGTGACTCCACTTAATGGGTGTGTAACGACATATTTTTTCCATTCTTGTGGAGTTCCACCGCCTTTTTTTCCATTCCGCCGCCGACCTGCTAATTTCACTGAATTTTTAACAGTTAACTCCACGGCCGGTTCAGGTTGGCGCCCTCTTTTTAACGTGTAGGTTGACTTGTGAAATTTCATAAAGACCAAGTTGCAATAAAGATGAGACTATACTTGATTAAAGCAACTTGGTATAAGACATGGCAACGTGATTAAGGAGACGGTAATTGGAGACGGAGCAAGAGCAATCGAAAGGTAAACGATTTTTTGAGCGCATAAAGCCCAAAAAGATCAATTACCGCCACTACTTCGGCGGAGCGGCCTTCGTACTTATACTCAGCCAGCTTATTACCGGCCTTTACATGATCTTCTATTATGAGCCCGCGCTTCGAGACACTTACAAGACCGTTCAGTATTTCAACAACGAAACGATCCTCGGCGCGCTTACGCGCAACATCCACCGTTATGGGGCATTCTTCATAGCCCTGGCCGTTTTCATCCACATGTGGAGGGGGTATCACCGGCGCGATTACCAGGGAAAGCGCAAATGGAGCTGGTTTTCGGGCGTCGCCCTTTCCGTGTTGGTGACGGCGTTTCTAATCAGCGGCACTATCCTTCCGTGGGAATGGAAAGGATACTGGATGATGGAGATGTTCAACAACTGGCTCCAGAACTTTCCGGTTATCGGCGACTTCCTTTACAATTTTTTCATGACATCGTACACGCCGACGCGCAATTTCGTAATACACGACATAATCCTCCCCATCACCGCCTTCATACTGCTGGAAATACACTGCCTGTCGCGGTTGAGGAAAAGGGGATTCAAAGATTACCTTATAAGGCAGTTCTTTGCGGTTATCCCGCTAATTATTGCCATACTGGCCTTAAGCGTGGTCTTTCCCGTTCCAACGCAAGACCCGGAAATTATTCCGTTCCCCATGGATGGCATTTACGTACCCGCGCCTGAATGGTATTTCGTTACCTTCCTCCTTCCGTACTGGTATTTGCCGCCACGGGAGTGGCAGGCGTATCTATTCTGGACACCGTTTATTTTTCTTGTCGTAGCCTTTTCCCTTCCGTACCTGAACAGGAAAAAGAGTAAAGAAGAACTTGAGTCTATCCCCGAAAGGCGAAAAAAGTTTATGCGTTTCGGCTATATGGGCATTGGCGGACTGATATTCGGCCTGGCGCTGTTCGGCCTGCTGTGGGGGAGCGTAAAATCGCCGTGGATGGGATGCAGCTCGTGCCACAACACTTTGATGGGAGATAGGATGGGCATTCCGCCGGTAACTTACAAAGATACGGAGCGCAACCCGCTCCTTCTTGACAAAAGATGGATGATCAGGCACTGGTATGAACCACAAGTTGTCTGGTAATACGGCGAAGACGGCAATCGCCGTTGCCGTGTTGGTTTTCGCTTTAACGGCCTGCTGGCAAAAGATTCCGGGCGACCCGAAGGGAACGCTGGAAAAGTACATAAAGGCCGTACAGCAAGGCGACTTTAAAACGATATACGCCTTAAACCAGGTAACGGCGCGCCAGAAGAAATACCTTGAGCAGACAACGGTGGGAGACGTCGATGCGATAGTTGCGGAGAATTACAGAAAGAGCAAATCGGACTATGACGATCTCGAGCCCGTTAAGGTCGTAAATATTCAGTGGGGGGAAAAATATTTTTTCCCGCCGTCGGCCAGTGTCGCGGTCGGCAAACCGAAACCTCCGGCCGCCGCCGGCGACGATACGGTAAACGCCGAATACGAGCGGGCGGGTACAGTGAATGTTCAGGTTTCCGTTGTTTACACCGACCCGGCGAAGGCGCCCGAAATCGAAGGCAAAAAGGTGAAATCGATCGACTACCTTTGCACCCTTGTAAAGATCAGGGAAGGTAAAAACGTGCGCGTCTATTCCCACGACGAGAATTGGTTTTTCGGAAGTTGCATAGAAGAAACCCCTTCAGCATCGTACTATTAAGTTCATTTTAGATTAAATTCGAGAATTCTCCGCAGAATTTCAAGGTGCGTAACTTTATAGTTGCAGTCATTTTTAGCGGCAAATTCCTGCCTGAAATATAACGTTATGTTTAAACGAAACAGGAAATTAAGCATATCATTGCAGTTTATTACCCGATATTTTGGCGAAAATTCGGTAAATATGGAAAAGGCGGGATTGACAAAATTTGTCATGTAACATTTACGGGAAACAAATCTTTTTTTTCTACTTGACAAAACTTGTCATCTTCGCATCTCTGTATGCAACATATATTTTACAGTTTTGTTTTTGAAGGAGTTAGAGCGATTAAGGTA
>JAZFVB010000114.1:0-3369 GCA_036447515.1 Nitrospinota bacterium | reverse complement strand
GACGGTGTCGGCGTCGTAATCCCGAACCTCGCTGTGGTTCGCCGCCACCTCCACCTCGCGGTAATCGACCATGCTTACGCGGAAGTTTTCGTATTCGGGAAAAATGCTTTTGGCGTTTAAGCCCTGGGGCGCGGCCGTCACTGCCAGCATGAAAGTAACAAAGAGAATCGACGCATTCCTCACTACTCCATTTTACACCTTTTGCGCCCCTGTTGTAATTTCCCTTTCATGCGGATTGGGGCTTTTTAGCCGTGAAGATGGAATGTCGTGCATTGGACTCATTAAACTTTTCGGGCGAAATGTTGCGGTTACTTTGGATATAGAATACGGGTATGGGAAATATGAAAAACACAATATTTTGGATAATGGCAGGGCTGATCTCCGGTTTAGGCACATTTTTTTCGCTTGAAACCCTTCTACGCGTTACGGGGCATGAACCGTACAGAACGATTTACCATGAAAGGCCGTGGTCGGAACGTCATCCGATCATGGGGTGGGTGAACAAACCGGGAATTTATAACTCCAACCAGCCCGGAAACGCACCGATGACTTTCCTTAAAGGGGGGAGAAGGGCGACCCGTCCCGCAAAAGGGCGCGATGGAAAGTACCCTAAGAAAGTTTTTCTCGTAGGAGGTTCGTATGCCCAGGGTTACGGTATGAAAGATGAGGAATCGTTGGGGTGGCTTCTGAACAAGCGTCTGCCACACGTTGATCTTCAAAACTACGGTACCGGCGGGTACAGCACATACCAGTCGATTCTGCAGGCGCAATACCGTCTCGTGTTGCAGGAAAATCCGCCGGATGTCGTAATTTACGGATTTGCGTATTTCCATCACGAAAGGAACGTGTTGACTTTTGGGTGGATGCAATCGCTGCGGTCGAACCATGGCGAAAGATTCGCCGCGCCTCACGTGGTCGTCGAGGACGGGAAACTGGCGGAAAGGGGGCCCTTTTCAGTAAGAAACTGGCCGCTTGAAGGTATGTCGGCTTTTGTAAGGTTCATCCACGACAAGTATCTCCAGTTTCTGTTTTACGGCAGGGAAAAGCAGATGGTTCCGGTTACGAGGGAGCTTTTGAAAGCGATGAACGATTTTGCCTCAAGCCGGGGAATAAAGTTTTTGGTGGCCATTCTGGAAGACTTGGGAATGGAGGAACTCTTTACGGATTTTATGGATAAAAAAGGAATTGGGTACGTAAACTGCACCTTTCCCGATTCATGGAACCCCAGGAACCGGCTCGGCGGGACAGGGCACCCCAAGCCGGAGGTTCACGCCTTCTGGGCGAAATGTATAGGCGATAGTATCGAGCCGATGCTGAGGGAAGGGGTCGCATATTGACGGGCTGTCGGCCAAATGAAAATAAGGGCGCCATGGCTGAGCTGGGAGCCTGTCCCGCGGAACGAAGGGAGAAACGAAGGGAACGGACGCTACGCTACTGGCATGAGAAGCATGGCATTAAAATTTCTAAGGCTGATTGTGAGTTAACTGAATTTAAAAATCGTTTCCAAGTCCGTTCAACCATCGTTTGAAATCAAGAACCGACTGGCCGTACCTCCCCTTATATTTTGCGCCAACCCTCAAGAACAGATAGAGCGCAAAGACCTGAAAGGCCAGAAAAAATGCGCCTTCAAACAAAGAACCTTCGTAGATCAAAACGGCCGCAAAATAAATTACGAAAAACGAAAACAATAAGAACGGTACAGCTATGGGAAAAAGATACATCGTGTACCTTGAAATCAGGAAGACCATTAATTTGTAGAACAACAGGCAGTATGTCAGCCACCCGACTGCGGAGGCCGAATATATGATGAATAGTTGGCCACTGTTCATTGCGCCGTCCCCCGATTGTAATATAAACATCAGGGGCAGCAGGGAATGGACGTAATAAACGGCGTATAGAACCGGAAATGTTCCGGCGGCTAAAAGTACCGAGATCGTAACCCTTTTTGCGGTTTTAGAAACCACGTTCAACTACTCCCGGCCAGCCCCGACCGCAACTCATGCAAGTTGCCGAATAATCGGCCAGAGCCTCTCCATGTTCAGCGGCAACCGCCCGGAGGGGCCGTTAAGGCTGCACCAACTATCGCGGCACATCACTATCAGGATTCCGCAATCGCCCAATTGCTGCATCGCCGCCAGCGTCTTGGCGTCGACCAGGTCGTAGAGCGATGCGCCTGCCGGGGCAAGTACGCTGAGCAAGTTGGGCGCCTGGATGTCGATGGAAACTTCCAGCTTGACCAAATCATCCGGATGTGCGTCCCATGGCCCTGCCGCCAGGGCCCCGATAAATTTCGTCGCCGCGCCCGTCGGCAGGTTACTCGGCTTGATAAACATGAGCAACCCCCCGGCGGATGGACGCTCAAGCGGCACGAGAAACTCGGATGTCTCCGCCACTGTTTTACGATACCGGCGCAAACTCTTGGTGTAGAAGTAAACCGTTTTTTCCCCTAACGAAGCCCGCATGGGGTCCTTGATTATATAATTGTACCCGGCGTTGTTTTCCAACCGGGTAACCTTTTCCGCCAGTGTCTCCGCCTCATCGGGGCAGGGCGTAAACCCCAGCCTTGCGAGTTTTTGCGCATGAGCCTTATTCGACGTCCGGTCCCTCAGCATCAGCCATGCTATATAAGCGGCAAGGGCAACACCGAAAGCGATAAACGGCATAAATTCCGTCATGACCTAATGTTTCCCATAAGGTTACATTTTATATCGTTTTGTGCGGTCATCAATTTATTCTCGACAAGGGAAAAGGGGACGGATGGACATTTTTAAAAGCGCCTCTTAACGGCAATTTCCGTTACTCGCAAGAAATTGTTTCCGAAGTATTCTTACAAACTCTCCATAAGGGTATTCTATAGATACAGATGGACATTTTCACAATATTTGGAATTGCACTTGCCCTTGCTATGGATGCCTTTGCAGTGTCGCTGGTTGTAGGTGGAACGTTATCTCATCTGACAGGCAGGCACATTTTCAGACTCAGCTTTCACTTCGGATTATTCCAGGCGTTAATGCCCGTTATAGGCTGGCTTTCCGGGATGACGATTCATAAGTGGATACAGGCCTACGATCACTGGATTGCCTTTGGTTTACTGGCCGTAATCGGCGGGAAGATGATCTATGAAGGCCTTTACAGGATCGAGGAGGAAGTATCGTCGGCAGATCCAACTCGAGGGTGGAGCCTATTAATCCTTTCAATTGCTACAAGCATAGATGCCTTGGCCATAGGGTTTACGTTGGCGATGATTAATGTGTCCGTGTGGTTTCCATCCCTGATAATAGGTTTTGTAGCCGGTATCCTTACAGTTATTGGAATGCTTATAGGCCGTCGTGTCAGTTCTAAATGGGGAGAACGGTTGGAAATAGTCGG
>JAZFVB010000113.1:0-4056 GCA_036447515.1 Nitrospinota bacterium | reverse complement strand
TTGGCGGACTTAAAAGCGCGCCTTTGCGCCCGAATACCTTTACGGATTTGCCAAAAACCTTTACGGCCGAATCGACGATATGTTTTACGCCCCGGCGCCTGTCCGTGAAACAGTCGCACAATTCACCGGTCATCGTTATCGTAACGGCGGATCTTTTTGTTTGCGGAGCAAGCCGCCTTAATACCGCCGCAAGCTTTTGAGGCTCTTTCCAGAGTTCAAACGGGACTATCTGTCTTTTTGGCTGTCTTTCCGGCCGCATTTGGGGTTCGCCCGCGCTTCTAAGGAACGCCGTTTTTATGAATGCGCCTCCGATGTCCAGCGCGAGAATGTTAATTGTCAACTCCAGTCTTTGTTGGAAGCTAATAATTCAATTAACGACGGGAATTTTCCCATCGCGCCATGCAATGCTATTTCGGCAGGCGGCAGGGAAATATTCAGATAATGCATTTTACTGTAATATGGATAAGATGCCGTTATTCTGGGATTAATTTCAATCAGCGCCGGTTCCCCGTCATGGTCGTTGAAATCGATTCCCCAATAGCCTCGCAACCCCGGAATGGTTTCGATTATCTTGCCGACCATTTTTTTTAATTTACCTAAGTTTTGGTAACTTAAAGGGCGAATTGAGTCCACGCGAATTAAGTTAGAATCATTTTTGATAACCTGTCGGCAAACGCCGAGAATCGAAAATCCATCAATGCCGTTTAAGATCGCCGCGCTTAAAGTTTTCCCGGCGGCAAATGTCTGGATAATAAATTCGTCTTTATTTTCACCATTTTCACCATTTCCATTGAAAGACTTTAACGCCTCCTTGCTATTTAGCTTAAAAACTTTTTCACACCCTGCGCCGTAACGCGGTTTGACCACGCACGGGAAAGATGAAAAGCCGGTATTGAACTGTTCCGTATGGGGAGTCGGCACAATGCCGCGCAGCCGTTCGTACATCTTCAGCTTGTCGCCGCAGACATCCACTGCCCCCGAATCCGGCCCGATCACATTTTTGCCGAGCGATTCCGCCAGCCGGGTGAGCTTTAAGAGGTTTTCGCCCGATTCGGGCGCGATAATCCAGACGGCATCGGATTTCTTCATTTCGCTTTCAACGTCGGAAAAAAAATTCCCGCCGCCGAGGGCAATCCGGTTCGCTTTAAATCTGTCCGCATCCGCCAAGGAATCTAAAAGTGTGGAAACTTCCCATTCATCCGCTTTTGATAAATCGCTAAGGAGGGCTTTAAGCATCCCAAAGCCTTCTTCCATGAACGGTTCGCCGCCCGGCCCTCCGGCGCACGCGTATTCGAAAACAAAGATTTTTTTGCGTGAATGCCGGTTATTACGCGAGATTGCGGAACCCATAATAGTTTCGGATTTTTCCCCATCGGCGTGCGGATAATCCGGAAACCGCAGGCCACGCCGACCGCTATGCGGCCCGCGCCATTATTCTTTCGTTTTCTTTTCTTCCGTGGACGCGGCGGATTCGGATTTTTTGGCCTTGGCCTTTACGGTCCTTTTGGGCGGACGCTTTTCCGTGAGCCTGGCCGCCTTGCCTTTAAGTTCGCGCAGGTAATAGAGCCTTGCCCTGCGCACTTTGTTCCGCCTTAAAACCTCCACCTTTTCGACGCGGGGCGAATGGAGCGGAAAGACCCTTTCCACGCCTATGCCGGAAGAGACCTTGCGCACGGTGAAGGTTTGGCCCGCGCCTTTGCCGCGCTTCCTGATAACGAGGCCTTCGATAACCTGTATGCGTTCCTTCTCGCCTTCGACGATGCGCATGTGGACCTTTACCTGATCGCCCACGCGGAAGGGGGGCGGGTCCTTTTTCATGTTGAGCTTATCAACAAAATCAATCTGATTCATTACTGCTTCTCCTTACTCCTGCCAATTAAAGAATTCAATATAATAGCAGAAGCGGCCCTTACAGGTAAATGGTTAAATTCCGATGCCCCTGTAATCGGTAAAAGGCGGCTATCGGCCTTTTCCACAAGGCTTTTGCCCAGCCCGTACGCCGTACCGAAAACGATTACCCATTCATCGGCCGGGTTTTGGGCGGCGATTTTCCGCCACTCAGCCGGGCTTACGGCGTTTTCCATCGCGGTGGCGCTCGTTGCAAGGAGTTTTATCCTTTTACCTTTTGCGCCTTCTATAATCTCATCCATGCTTGATACCACTTTAATTGTATCCAGCGCGGCGGCGCGGCGGGCATCAGTTTGCTGAAGCCGCTCTTCGGTTGCCCAGTGCATGCGGATGCGCTCCACCAGCCGCTGCTGGTCTTCAATGGGAGTAACTATGTAAACGGTTTTCGCGCCGAATGTCTTTCCGATGCGCGCCAGGTCGTGCACGTCGATTGTGGTGACGGAACTGGTCATCTCGTTTCCCGATTTTCCCGCGACGGGGTAATGCACCAGTGCGATTGAAAATTTGATATCCGCCGCTATGTCGGGCAATAAATCGGGCCTTATCCTTGCCGTCTTTTCCAGCGCCTTTTGCCGCCGCCACTTTTCTATATTTTCGTGATGACCCGAAAGGAGGACTTCCGGCGCTTTAAAGCCGCGGAAATCCTCGGGCCGCGTGTACTGAGGATATTCCAAAAACCCGCGCTCGAAGCTTTCGTCTTCGAGTGATTCGACGTTGCCTATGGCGCCCGGCAAGAGCCGGAAGACCGCCTCCGTTACCGCCATGGCCGCCACCTCGCCGCCGCTTAAAATAAAGTCGCCAATCGATATAACTTCATCGGCGAAGTTTTCCGCAATGCGCTCGTCAACGCCCTCATACCTGCCGCATATCAGAATAAGCCTGTCGAATGTGGAAAGCTCTTTTGCCAGTTTCTGGTCGAACCGCTTCCCGCCGGGATCAAGGAGAACCGTTTTTGACCTGCCTTCCTTTTTCAGCGCTTCACCTTTTAAAGCGTTAATCGCATCCGCTATCGGCTGGGGGGTCATCACCATTCCCGCGCCGCCGCCGAAAGGGGCGTCGTCAACTTTTTTGTGTTTATTGCAGGAATATTCGCGCAGGTCGTGAACGCGCACGTCCACGATACCTTTTTCGATGGCCTTTTTAAGGAGGCTTTCGTTTAAAAACGAATCGAAAAGCGAAGGGAAAATCGTAAGTACGTCTATCCGCATTTTTTTATCAGGCTCTTCTCCAAAGTGAGTGGGTGATTTCATAATATTATTTTTTGCTCAATTGCATAAATCCAATGGTGGGACGGGCAATCCTGCCCGTCATTGACGCCATTGGCGGCAATATCTTCGCCGGCAAGCGGCGAACGGCGGACAAGATTGTCCGCCCCACCAATTTCTTTTTAACCATAAGTCGATCATGACAAAATATTTCCCCGCATAATCCCTATTTTACCCTTATAAACAAAGGGAATTTTTCGACTCTTACCATAAAATCCTCCCACTCGATTGGGAGAAGACCCTTTTATCATAACTTCTGCAGCAGGTGGATTTTATAAAGGCCGAGTAGCGTGAGGTCGGGCGCGGTTTCGTCAATCGTTTCCGAGAGGTCCAAAAGCCAGTCGCTCTGCCCGCCGGTAACGACCACCTTCGGGTCGCCGCCCATCTCTTTTTTCATTTTCTTTACGATGGAATCAGTCATCCCGCAGAACCCGTAAACCGCGCCCGACTGCATACTCTCGACGGTATTCCTTCCTATCACGCGCGACGGTTCTTCCAGACTTATCTGCGGAAGCTGCGCCGCTTTTTTAAAGAGCGACGCCATAGACGTGTTTATCCCGGGCGCTATCACCCCTCCCATGTATTCGCCTTTTTCGGAGATGGCGTCGAACGTTATCGCGGTGCCGAGATCGACGATAATGAGCGGCCCGCCGAAAAGCGAATAGCCGCCCACGGCGTTTGCAATGCGGTCGGCGCCCACCTCGCGCGGGTTATCGTAAAGTATCTTCATGCCGGTCTTTACGCCCGGCCCCACCGACACCGGCTTTACGTTGAATACCGAACGCGCCATCTGGCAGTACGGCAAAAGGATCGGCGGCACGACGCAGGCAATAATCACGTCCGTTATGTCCTCTTTCCCCAGGCCGCACTCGCTCAAAAGGCC
>JAZFVB010000112.1:0-17902 GCA_036447515.1 Nitrospinota bacterium | reverse complement strand
TCCGGCATTTTTTTAGAGAACGGAATGGCGGAAAAACCTACCCCGCACCCGATATCGATAAAGTTTTTCGGATTTTCAAGCGCCAACGTTTTCCAGATAAGATCGGGATTTTCGCGCTGTAACCTTTCGGGGTTTTTGAGTTTGTCCTTCTCTTTCGGATCGAACTTATGACAATGCGACATGGCGTTATTTTAACCGGTTTCCGTACTATTTGTCCTGCCTGCCTGCCACCTTCAGGTGGTCCTGCTTGTCCCTCGCGCAGTTGAGGGGAGGAACGAAGGGGATGGAGGTCAAAAGTTAATTACGGTTTTTTTAAAACATCGTCATGGGGGCCGATGCGGCGCAGGAAATAATGATCTTCGTGCTTTTCAAAAGTAAATCGATAGAACATGTCTATACTGGCTTCCCACCGGTTATCGGTGCCAGACATTTTTTTCACCCTTAGCGATGGGTGGCGTATATTTTCCATAAACATCGCGATTTTCTTTTTGAAAAGCTGCTGTTTCTTTTTGGGAAGTTGTTTGAAGTCTTTCTTAAAGTGGTCGGTATAGATGATTATCAAGATTCAAGATCGTTTATGAGTTCTTCCGCCGTCTGAACGGTTTTTACCTTTCCGGCGGCGCGAAGTTCATCCACTTCTTTTTCCGCCTTGTCCCAGTCAAAATTCATGAAATAGTCGGGAAGTGTCAAAGCCGAACGCAAAAGATCGGCTACGGCTTCGGAAATCGATTTCTTGTTGGCCTTCGCCTTGTAACTATCCACTTCCTCCAGCAAATCCTCTGGAAGGTCTAATGTAAGCTTCTTGTCCGCCATATGTTCATCACCTCAAGGTATAGTTTACACTAAATTGTGGAAAATCCGCAGGCGGGCCAGTCCTGAGGAATGAAGGGACGCCTACGCTACCGCATAAGGTCGGCGGTGATTTCTTTCAGCTTGTCTTTGAGCGAATCGCGTTTTACATTGAAACGCTGGCCGGTTTTGCGGACCTTTATTTCTACCTCGCCGTTCTTGAGTCCCTTTTCGCCGACGATCACCTGTACGGGGACGCCTATCAAATCGGCGTCGTTGAACTTTATTCCTGCGCGCTCGTCGCGGTCGTCATGCAAAACCTCATAGCCCGCGCCTTCGAGTTCGTCCTCGATTTCGGCGGCGGCTTTGCGCGATGCTTCCTTTTTCACGTTTAACGGCAAAACGATTATATGGAACGGCGCGATTGCCCACGGCCATATTATGCCGTTGTCGTCGTGGCTCTGCTCTATCGCGGCGGCGGCGATGCGCCCTATGCCGATGCCATAGGTGCCCATCACTATGATCTGTTCCTTGCCGTTCTCGTCAAGGTAAGTGGCGTTCATCGCTTTACTGTACTTCGTGCCCAACCGGAAAATGTGCCCGACCTCTATGCCTCGGTGGAATTCCAGCTCGCCTTTTTTGCAGCGCGGACAGTAGTCGCCCTCCTTCACCATGCGGATGTCTGCGTACGTGTCGGCGGTGAAATCACGCGCGGTGTTGATGTTAATCAGATGATAGTCGTCTTTGTTCGCGCCCGTGACGGCGTTTACCATCGACTTAACCGATTGGTCGGCAATTATCCTCATCTTCGTCTTGTGCGGCCTGTCGGGATCCATAACCGGCCCGAGGAATCCGACCGATACGCCGGTGATTTCCTTTACCTTGTCTGGCTCGGCAAGCTCCAGCATATCGGCGCCGAGGACGGCGCTAAGCTTTGGCTCGTTGATTTCGCAGTCGCCGCGCACGATTACCATAACGTATTCACCGCCGCCGTTTACCGAATAGACCAGCGTCTTGATAAACTCGCGCGGCTTCTTCTTTAGAAATTCGGACACCTCTTCGATTGTCACGGTGCCGGGCGTTTTCACCTCCTGTATTGGAAGCATCGTCTTGTCGAGCTGAGTGGAACTTGGGGCCTTTGCGACTTCCGCCTTTTGCACGTTGGACGCGTAATCGCACGAAGGGCACGAGACGACGACGTCCTCGCCGGAGTCGGCCAGCACCATGAACTCGTGCGACGACGAGCCGCCGATGTTGCCGGGGTCGGCCTCCACCACGCGGAACTTCAGGCCGCTTCGCTCGAACACGCGCGAATAGGCGGCGTGCATCTTTTCGTAGCTTTTCGCGGCGCCCTGCTCGTCGCGGTCGTAGCTGTAGCCGTCTTTCATCATGAACTCGCGCGAACGCATAATGCCGAAGCGCGGACGGATTTCGTCGCGGAACTTCGTTTGTATCTGGTAGAGGTTAAGCGGAAGCTGTTTGTAGCTCCTTACGTCGCGGCGGACGATGTCGGTCATCACCTCTTCGTGCGTGGGGCCGTAGCAGAACTCGTGGTCGTGCCTGTCCTTTATGCGTAAAAGTTCCTTGCCGTAAACGTCCCACCGGCCCGATTCGCGCCACAGCTCCGACGGTACCATCGACGGGAGAAGCGTTTCGATTGCGCCCGCGCGGTTGAGTTCTTCGCGCACGATGTTTTCCACCTTGCGTATTACGCGGAGGCCCGAAGGCAGGAAGTCGTAAATACCGGCGGCTACCTTGCGTATCATGCCGGAACGTATCATCAGCTTGTGGCTGACGATTTCCGCGTCGGCAGGCTCCTCGCGCACGGTTGGGATAAAATATTCCGTAAGTTTCATAGTTTTTGCAGTTCTTCCATCAGCGCATTATACAGTCTGTCTTCGGGTTCCTTGCGTATGATCTTTCCCTTTTTGAAAATCACGCCGCAATCCTTCCCACCCGCCACGCCGATGTCCGCCTCGCGCGCTTCGCCCGGCCCGTTCACCACGCAGCCCATGATGGCGATCTTGATTGGTTTTTTCATCTTCGATATCGCGCTTTCTGCACGGCGCGCGAGTTCCATGAGGTCGATGTCGCACCTGCCGCAGGTCGGGCACGAAATTATTTCGGGCGTTATGCGGCGAATGTCGAGGGCTTTTAGAATTTCGTACGCGGTCTTGACTTCCAGCACGGGGTCGGCGGTAAGCGAAACTCGGATCGTATCGCCAATGCCTTCGTTGAGGAGTATCCCGATGCCGATTGCCGATTTGATCGTCCCGCCGAACGGTGTGCCCGCCTCGCTTACGCCGAGATGAAGGGGGTAATCGACGCGCTTTGAAATCTCCCTGTACGCTTCGATAGTTTTGCGCACATCGGAAGCCTTGATCGATATTTTTATAAGGTCGAAGTTTAAGCCTTCAAGGATCGCCACGTGCTCCATCGCGCTTTCGACCATCGCTTCGACAGTGGGGCCGCCGTATTTTTTAAGTTTGCCTTTCGATATGGAGCCGGCGTTAACGCCTATGCGGATGGGGAGCTTCCGCTCGGCGGCGGCCTTTACGACGGCCTCCACGCGCTGGCGCTTTCCGATGTTGCCGGGATTTATGCGTAGGCCGTCGGCTCCCGCTTCGATTGCCATAAGCGCGAGTTTATGGTCGAAGTGTATGTCGGCAATCAATGGAAGCGGGCTTTCGGCTTTAACCTTTTTGAAAACTTTGGCGGCTTCTTCGTCGGGAACGGCCAGGCGCATGATTTCGCAATCGGCGGCTTTGAGTTCGAGTATCTGTTCGATAATCGCCTTTTCGTCGTGCGGGTTGCGGTTGCCCATCGACTGCACGGATATCGGCGCGCCGCCGCCCACCGGCACGTTTCCGATGCGGATTTGCTTTGTTTTTTTCATATAAGATAGGATACCCCGTATGGCTGGCGTGAGAATACAGATTTTCGCTTTTTTATTTACGATCGTTTTTATCCCGTCCGCGTTTACGGACGGGAATTCCATCATAATCGACGATTTCGAAAGCGGTATTAAAAAAGGGTGGGAGCGGAAAGACTTCGAGGGCAAAACGCTTTATACCGTCATTAAAGAAAAAAACGGGTATGCGCTGAAGGCCGTCAGCATCGGATCGGCGACCGGCCTCATCTACAGGTACAAGTACGACGTAAGGGAATACCCAATCCTAACGTGGCGGTGGAAGGTCGAAAACATTATCAAAAAAGGCAACGCTTATAAAAAGGAAGGCGACGACTATGCCGCGCGCGTCTACGTGATATTCCCCCACTGGTTTCCGTTCCAAACGAAGAGCATAAACTACGTCTGGGCCAACAAGCTTCCGAAAGGCGGCCATACCCCGAACACCTATTACAAAAAGTCCATACTGGTCGCCGTGGAAAGCGGACCGGAAAATATCGGCAAATGGATAACTGAAGAAAGGAACGTTTACGAGGACTACAAAAAACTTTTCGGCGGGGAACCGCGCATGGCGGGCGGAGTTGCCATTATGACCGATACCGACCAAACAGGTGAACGTGCCGTTGCATATTATGACGATATAAGGCTTAAAAAGGCCCCTTGAGGGCAAAATAACGCCCTTTTTTTGTATCCCGAATCAAACCTGATTAAATTAATTATGAAAACATTTAATGGAAAAATAAAATGAAAGCAAAAATTTTCGAGATATTGGAAGGAACTTCCGAGAACAAAAAACTCGCCAACGCATTTTCGTTCTTCATCATGACCCTTATCTCGCTAAACGCCGTGGCAATCGTCCTTGAAACCGTCGGGACGATCAGCTCGCGTTTCGATTCCGAGCTGTACGCCTTCGAGGCATTTTCCGTTGCCGTCTTCACCGTGGAGTACCTGTTAAGGATATGGGGCTGCACCGTGGATAATAGGTACAGCCGCCCGTTTTGGGGGCGGGTGCGGTTTGCGCTTACCCCTATGGCGATGATCGACCTGTTGGCCTTTTTGCCTTTCTACTTGGCTTTCATAGTTACAGACCTTCGTTTCTTGCGAATACTGCGCCTCATGCGAATCTTCCGCTTAATAAAGCTTGTAAGGTACTCGAAGGCGATCCACACATTCGGCATCGTGATAAAAGCGAAAAAAGAGGAGATGATAGTCATCGGCGCGCTTGGAGCCATACTGATGTTCATGGCCTCGTCGTTCATGTATTTCGCGGAAAGAGAGGCCCAGCCCGAAGCCTTCAACAGCATACCGCACGCCATGTGGTGGGCCGTCGCCACTCTTACGACCGTGGGATACGGCGACATTACGCCCATTACGACAATAGGCAAGTTCCTGGCAGGTATAATCGCGATACTCGGTATAGGCATGTTCGCCCTTCCGGCGGGAATACTCGGATCGGCATTCGTGGAGGAATTCGAAACCCGAAGGGGCAAGTTCCTTACCTGCCCCCACTGCGGGGAGATTATAAGCAACAGGCGAAAGGACGACAGTCGCAGGTCCGAAAGGAAAGGAACCAAGGCGGACAGGAAATAATAGGCGCTCAGTCCAGCTTGAACGACTTGGACCAGTCGGTATCTTTAGGGTAAGGGCCGATGACGCCCAGTTTCATTTCGACATCGGTGAAATATTTCCGCGTGACGTTTAGAATCTGCTCTTTGGTTACCGCGTCGACTTCCTCGGCAAGCTGATCGGGCGTTTTTATATTCCTGTAGAGTATTTCGCGCAAACCGTAAAGGCTGGCCACGCGGCGTGAATCTTCTACCGCCAAGTCGGTATGGCCTTTTATATTTTCCTTTGCGCGGTTCAGTTCTTCATCCGTAACGGGATCGGCCTTTATCTTTTGGATTTCCTCAACGGCGCATTTAATAGCATCGTGCACCTTATTAAGGTTTACCCCCGCGCTTACCCTGAAAAGCCCGACATCGAGGTAGCCCGAATATCCCGAGTGTATGTAATAGGCCAACCCGCGCCGTTCGCGTATCTGGTAAAAAAGGCGCGAACTCATCTGCCCGCCGAGGATGATGTTCATCACTTTAAGAGGCACTTCGTCCTCGTGCTCGGCGCCGCTGGTAAGAAAGCCGAACGAGAAGTGCGCCTGCTCGGTTTTCCTATCGCGCGTGAACACCTTTTCGGTGTCCATGCTTTTGAACGGAGGCGCAACGGCCGTTTCGGACCCTTTTTTGAAAACGAAATACTTTTCGCAAAGGCTCCGGTGTTCATCCTCCGTGATGCCCCCGGCGGCGGTAACGACACAATTCGAGCCGTAGTAGTATCGCGAATGATGTTCAAGGAAGTTGTCCCTGTTAATGGACGTTATAGTTTCCTCCGGCCCGGCGATATCCCATCCCAGCGGCTGGTCGCCGAACATCAGCGCATGGAAGTCGAGGCTTATCTGGCTCATCGGATCGTCGTGGTACATACGGATTTCTTCTATTATTACGCCCTTTTCGCGCTCTATCTCCTGTTGGTCGAACTTGGCGTTAAGGAGCATATCCGAGAGGACGTCATATGCGATTTCCTTTTTGGATGCGGAAATCTTTACGAAGTACCCGACCACCTCCTCGCTTGTAAATGCGTTGAACGCGCCGCCCGCGCGGTCTATCGTCCCCGCCACGGCCATGGTATCCGGGTAACGCTCGGCCCCTTTGAAGAACATGTGTTCCATAAAGTGCGATATTCCGTTTACATTTTTTTCTTCGTACCTGCTTCCCACGCGCACCAGCACCATAAGGGTCATCGACCTGGCCGATGGAATGGGAACCGTAATGCAACGCAGGTTCCCTGTAAGCGTTTTAACGGAATGCTCGAACTCAACCATTCAGGAAATTATACTCCATATAGCGCCGATGCGGACAAACGCGGCAAAAAAGGCTAGCATTGGTATTATGGTATTGGTCATATAAATATCTTTGAAAATAAACCGGAAAAAAGAGCATGGTTGCACAAATAAATTCAGTGGATAGAAATTGAAAATTGGCGCCGTCGAAGAGCAGGTATCACGAATGCGCGGCGCGTTCGATTCGTACAACGTGCACAGGATTTACAGGGCCACCTCCAATTTCAGCGACGACGATCGGAGCATATTCGCAAGCATACCGCTGATGTTGCATTACAACTTCATGAGGATAGACGGCTTAAGGTGCCCGCCCCTGTCCCCTTGCGGCATCGATTCGTTCACACCGCGCGAACTCCACATGCAGGGATTCAAGGCGCTTTTCGGCAACGCGAAACTTCTCGGGTCTTCCGATAAGCCGATCATCAAGACGCTTGCGCTTGTAGGGAGCCTTGGAACCGTCGGGCAGACGGGAAAATCGGACTTCGATTACGTTGTCATTATAGATAAGGGGTCTGTAACGGACAGGAAGTTGATAGACCTGCATGAAAAGCTCTCGTCGATTGAAAAATATTTGATGGAAAAGTTTTCTGCCGAGGTGCATTTTTTCACTCAGGACATGGATGATTTCCGCCGCAACCGTTTCGGTAGACTGGACAAGGAGAATATCGGCACGGCAATGGGCCAGCTTTTCAAGGATGAATTCTACCGCACGGCCATCTTCGCGGCGGGCAAAAGGCCGCTATGGTGGATACTCCCGCCCGGTATGCCGAGAGATGAAGAGAATAACTTTATGAAGCTGGCGGCTTCCATCCCGGATCTGAAAATGAGTGAATACATTGACCTGGGACATGTGGTTAGCCCGGATCCGCAGGAGTTTTTCGGCGCGGCGCTGTGGCAGATGAACAAGTCCATCCACTCCCCTTTTAAGTCCGTGCTGAAAATGGGGCTTATGGAAGCGTACCTGTTTGAACAGGAAAAAGGGCTTTTGTGCGATGAGATAAAAAAGGAGCTTTTGCAGTCGCCCGACAAACGCGGAGAAATCGACCCGTACCTCAAAATGTTTGAGAGAACCGTAAACTATTACGAAAGCCAGAACATGGAAAAGGAAGTGCACCTTTTGCGGGCGTCCTTCCTGATGAAGCTTGGCATAGATGTCGAAAAGGGCCTTGATCTCCTGACCCTGGCAAAAGACAGGCTTACGGAAAGGGAGGGCCTCATATCCGATATTATGAAAAAGTGGGGCATCGCCAGAAAGGAAATAGAGGCAATGGGAAGAGACTTCATCTCTTACGAGGGCCGCTACCAGGACCTCGGCGAGATGAACCGTTTCTTCCTTGACGTTTACGTAAGGCTTTCCGACTGGCTGAAAAGTTCAAAGCTTAAGGAACGCCGCATTTCCGATAAGGATATGACCATTCTGGGCAGAAAGCTCTTTACATATTTCGAGCACAGACAGGGGAAGGTGCCGTTTATATATCCGGGCAACGCCCCGAAAAATCCGCCGGCTGCGCTTTCGCTGACGAATAATGTAGCCCCGTCGGGCGAAAAATATTGGGTCCTTTTTGATTCCCTGATACAGGATTTGGGCAGTCGTAAATACGAAGCCTTTGAGGAACCTATTGCGCGCTTCGGCACGATTATGGAAATGATCACGTGGATGGTCATAAATAAAATCTGGACGCCAGACTCCAGACTGCGATTTTTCAGCACTATGCACGTTTACAAATCTGGGGATGTTTTGGAGATCCTAAAGGGAATGTACGGTTTTTTCATGGAGGCGGGGCAAGTAGAGCCCACGAGGGAAGATTACCTTTCCGATGCGGCCATTATAAAGGTTTTCGCCGTTCCCAATCTCGGCATGGGCCATAAGCCGGGCGAGATCACGAGGGTCGATATGGTTCTGCTCAACTCCTGGGGTGAATACGATTGCACCAGAAAAAAGAGGCAAAAGGCCTATGTGGAAACGGCTAACTTTATGAAAAGGGCAAAAATGTCCGGCAAACCGTTTAGCCTTAAAGCGGTAGCACCGCCCAGCCAAAAAGATCCGGGACTGGCGCAGGAATTCGAATATGGAATCGACAATATCAGCGCGGATGAACTAAACGGTAAAAAATCCCGGAAGACCAAGCTTGATCTATTATAATTAATCCCAACAATCATGAGAACATTAAGAAAAATGCCGTCGGATCGGAAGGAGTTGTCTTTCCTGATAGCCAGCAACTTGTATGAAAAAAGGACGGCCCTTACGGAAATGCTTTTTTCTCTGGGCTACAGTAACAACGAGCAAGCATCGGACGGAGCGAAGGCTTACAGCATTCTCAAACGCAGGCCGATAAGCATCATAATATCGGCATGGGACATGCCGCAGATGAGCGGAATAGCCCTTTTGAAAATCATATCCGCCGATGAAAAACTATATAGAATCCCTTTCATCATAGTTGCATCGTCGATCAGCAGGGAAATGGTAATCGAAGCCGGCAAAAGCGGTGTATCGGGATTCCTTGTCGAACCGATAAAAAAGGCGGAACTCGAAAAAAGGATTGAGGCCATTTTTAAAGCGCCGAGTGATGAAAAAATAGACACGGCGGATGAGTATTTCTCAAAGGCTAAAAAGCTTATCGGCCAGGGGAAATACGACGAAGCGCTTGCGATGTACAAAAAAATACTTCAGGTGCAGGAATCCGCCGAAGTATATTACAACATCGGGTACATCAAGACCGCGCAGAGCAAGTTCGACGAGGCCATAATTGCGTTCCGCAAGGCAGTGATGATAAATAACCTGCACGCCATAGCCTACAAGAGCATGGGCGAAGTTTACATGAAAAAGGACGATCCGCATGAGGCGGAAAAATGTTTCGAAAAGGCAGGCGAGATATTCCTGGAACAGAACATGGACAACGAGGCCGAAGCCGCCTTTAACAAGGTTCTTGAACTGAACCCGAATACCGTAAACGTTTACAACAGCCTCGGTATAATCTTCCGAAAGCAGAAAAAATACAGGGAGGCCGCCCAAAACTACCAGATGGCCCTCAAGGTCGATCCGGAAGATGAAAACATATATTACAACCTGGCGCGCGCGATGCTGGAAAGTAAGCGCGCCAAGGAGGCCAAAAAAGCGCTAGAAAGAGCGATAGCGCTTAACCCCGATTTCCAGGAAGCTAAAAACCTGCTCAAGGCCATAGAAGTGGGCTTTTAGATGGTAAAAAAAGGGAGTCCCGGAAAGGATAAACTGGTCTTTCTTGTAGTGCACAACCGCGCGGTCCAAAGGGCAAAGCTTATTGAAATGCTCAGCGCCATGGGTTTTAAAAACTTTGAAAAGGCATCCGACGGAGCCGTTGCTTTTAACATCCTTAAAAGGCGCACCATCGATTTTATTATTTCCGGTTGGGATATGCCGCAAATGAACGGTCTTGCCCTTTTGAAGGTCGTCTCCGCCGACGAGCTTCTTTACAGGATACCTTTTATAATTATCGCCCAAACGATAGACAAGGAAATGGTAGTGGAAGCCGGCAAACGCGGCGTGGCCGCTATCCTCGTGGACCCCGTATCGCCGGCTGAGCTGGAGGCGAAAGTTGCGGGAATATTCGAGCAGCCGGTGGACGATGAAACCGAAATGTTCGAAGATATGTTCTCGGATGCCAAAAAGCTTACCGAACAGGGAAATTACGACAAAGCGCTGGCAGTGTACAAGAAAATGCTGCAACTTCATGAATCGGCCGAAGTATATTACAACATCGGGTACATCAAGACCTCGCAGGGCAAACACAACGAGGCGATAATCGCGTTCCGCAAGGCAGTGATGATAAACAACCTGCACGCCATGGCCTACAAGAGCATGGCCGAAGTTTACTTAAAAAAGGACGATCCGCACGAGGCGGAAAAATGCTTCGAAAAGGCGGGCGACATATTCCTGGCACGGAACATGGACAACGAGGCCGAAGCCGCCTTCAACAAGGTTCTGGAACTGAACCCGAATACCGTAAACGTATACAACAGCCTCGGCATAATCTACCGCAAGCAGAATAAGTACGATAAGGCCATCGATGCATATGAAGCGGCTTTAAAGGTCGACCCGGAAGACGAGAACATATACTACAACCTCGGGCGCGCCATGCTGGAGAACAAGCAGATCAAAAAGGCGAAAAAGGCGTTCGAACGCGCCCTTGCGATTGATCCGTCGTTCGATGAAGCCCGGCGCATGCTGCAGGCCATAGACGTAGGTTTTTAGCCGGCCATTCCGGAAAGCGGGCCGGGCTTATGGAAAGTTTCCTGCCAAACGGCGCGGCTTACGTCAGGGACTGTAGCTGGCGGAAGTCGAATCGGTTTCGTGCACGGTAACGCGAGAAGGGTGGAGAGGCAGTCCTTTTTTCAGCTCGTTAAAAATCCATTCGGCAATTTTTTCGGCGGTGGGGTTTTCTTTGTCGAACGGCGGCACGTCGTTAATAAGCTTATGGTCAAGGACGCCCATTATTCTCCCAAGCGCCCTAGAAACGTCGTCAAAATCGATAACCATTGAATGCCCGTCGAGTTTTTCAGAGGAGAAATATGCTTCCACCGTCCAATTATGCCCGTGTATGTTACCGCACGGGCCGGGGTGACCGCGCAATTTATGCGCCGCGCTGAAAGATTCCCTAACGGTAATTTCGTACACTCGTCACCCTTTTCCCCCGTCCGGGGCGCCGCCGGAGCTTTTTTTTATGACGCTTTGCGTTACCCGTATTGAACGCGCTATACCGGTTTTTTTGTCCCTCGCGGATATGCTCATTATACCGTCTACGTTTATATCGAACTCCACTTCTACCTTCGGTTCGCCCTTTTTCCCCTTTTCTATCCCACCGAGTATGAAATCGCCCAGTATGATGTTTCCCGAAGACCTGTTTGAGTTGCCCTGCAAAACCTTTATCTCCACCTCGCTCTGGTCATCGGCGACCGTGGTGAACGTCTTTCTGCCGGTAACCGGGATTGTGGAGTTTTGAGGGATTATCGTTTCCGTTCCGCCGCCCTCTATCTCAAGCCCGAGTTTCAGCGGCGTGATATCCAAAAGCACCATGTCCGGCATTCTTCCACCAAGTATGCCCGCCTGCACGGCGGCCCCAAGGGCGACGCATTCAAGTGGATTGACTCCGCTCAATACCTTATCGCCGAAATGCTTTATTATGGCTTTCCTTACGGCGGGTATCCTTGTTGAGCCGCCGGCAAGAAGAATGTGCTCTACTTGAGACTTGTCGGTTTCGCCGGATTTCAGGGTCTCCTCCGCCAGGCTTACGAGGCTTTTAATTATGCCGGATACCATCGTCTCAAGTATCGATGCCGTGAAAGTGCGGTCTATGTGAATAGGGCCGTTCTTGTCCGCCGTTATGAAAGGTATCTGCAACCTGGCGCTGTCCGACTCCGACAACGCGATCTTCACCTTCTCCGCTTCATCTTTCAGTTTTTGCATTGCCATCTTGTCTTCTTTAAGGTCTATACCGTGCTCCGCCTTGAAGTCGGCCGCCACCCTGTCGACTATCAGCCGGTCAATGTCGTCTCCGCCAAGCCTGTTGTCTCCACCGGTGGCTTTTACCTCGAATACACCTTCGGCGATAGTGAGCAGCGATACGTCGAACGTGCCGCCGCCGAAATCGAATACCAGTACGCTCTGCTCGCTTTCCTGGTTAACGCCGTACGCCATGGCGGCGGCGGTGGGTTCGTTTATGATGCGCAAGACTTTCAGTCCCGCCAGCCTGCCGATTTCCCGCACGGCCTGCCGCTGAAGCTGGTTGAAATAGGCCGGAACGGTAATGACCGCTTTTTTCACCGGTTGCTTCAGGTGGGCTTCCGCCTTTTCCTTAAGGCGAATGAGTATTTGCGCGGCAACCTTTTCCAGGCTCCATTCTTCGTTGCCGATATTTACGGTTTTACCCTTTCCCAGAGCCGTCTTTATCGACAGGTACGTCCTTTCGGGGTTGAGTATCGCCTGCTTTTTGGCGCTTTGCCCAACCAGCACCTCGCCTGTTTTTGAAAAAGCAACCGCAGAGGGCATGATACATTCGCCTTCTCCATTAACCGGCAACAGAACCGGCGCACCGTCATGGATAACGCCTATGGCTGATGTAGTGGTGCCGAAATCTATGCCGACTATCAGGTCGTTTTTATTTTTCATATTAATTATAAATGCGCCAACTAGCAGGCTGCTGAAAAAGCAGTCTGCTAAGCAATCCATGGAAGGATTGCCCAAATTGCGTAGGCTTAAAGCCAAGCAATTTGAAAGGCTTGGACGAATTTATTTCGACCAAGCCGCAGCTAAAAAAGTCCCGGATGGACTTTTTCAGCAACCTGCTAGAAGCTAAACCTTTACAGCCGGATTATAGCCCATTCAGCCGATAAGCTTTTCAACGTCAAGCAAGCCGACTATGCCGCCTCCGGTCCTTCCCACTCCGCAGATATATTCCTCGGATATTTCACCCAAACTGGACGAAGCCGGTTCCAGGTTTTCATCGCTGATACGCAGCACCTTTGTAACCGCATCAACCAGCAGTCCCGCAATATTTCCTTCGACATCGACGATTATTACCCTGGTGGTTTGCGTAAAGTCCGCGTCTTCCAATCCCAGTTTCATTCTGAGGTTTATAATCGGTATTATCTTGCCCCTGAGGTTTATGACCCCTTCGAAATGGTCGGCAACCCTCGGGACATAGGTAATGTTGTCGAGCATCAGTATTTCCCGTACCGATGAAATGTCCATAACGTATTCCTCTACGCCCAGCCGCATTCCGATAAACTGCTTTGCGGTAGATTCCCCGGTTATATGCGTTTCGACGGTCTCGTCAATACGAAACTGGCTCATTGGGTCAGATAGCCTTTATCGCTTCATCCTCGCTATCGTAAATCTTGAAAAGTCTGGTGAGGCCGACCGTTTCCAGCACATTTTTTACGACCTCGTTGGGATTAATAAGTGAAAAGCTGCCCTTTTGGAACAGTACCGTTTTGTAGACCGATACGATAAAACCGACCCCGGCGGAATCTATCACCCCGACCTTTGAAAGATCAATCAAAAACTTGGTGGTATCAGCCTCGCTTATTCCCTTTTTTATAATCTCACGTATTTCGTTGAGATGATTGAAGACGATATCGCCCACGATGGTGAAAATTACGACGTTCCCCACTTTCCTCGTTTCAATATTCATGGAATCCCCTCAAACAAATTTTCATGTTGCCGGGCAAAATACCTTAGAATGCGTCTTCCTTCCATCAACCCGATTCTGAATTATTACCAGAATTCGCGTAGCAAGCCAAGTTAAAAATAGCGCCCCATCCATCGCCCCCAAAAGGCGCTTGAATTATTTCCACTTCCACGGGTTACTCCGACTCTTCTATCTTCTTAAGGGCCTCGTCCGTGCCCATCAGCACAAGTACATCGGATTCCTTGATTACGGCGTCCGGCGACGGCACAAGGTTTACCCTTTCCGGAATCAGTTCCTTTACAGCTATAAGCTGAACGCCGTAAACGTTCCTTAGCTGAAGTTCCTTGATTGTCTTTCCTATGAAGCCGTTTGGCGGCGCCAGTTCCATTATTGAAAACCCGGGCGCGATAGGGAGGTAGTCCAGCAGGTTGCGCGACGAAAGGTTAAGCGCCAGTTTTTCCGCCATGTCCTTTTCCGGAAAGATAACGGTAGTCGCGCCTATTATCTCGAGAATTTTCCGGTGATCCTCCGTTATGGCCTTTACCACTATCTCCTTCAGCCCCAATTCCTTGAGGTGCAGCGCAACAAGTATCGAGTGATCCATGCGTGTGCCGAGGCTGACGATAGCGGTATCCACCTCGTCGATGCCCAGGGAAACGAGCGTCTCCTTGTTCGTGGCGTCCGCTATTATCGCCTGGGTTGTGTAATCCTTTATTTCCTGCACTATCTCCTTGTTCGTGTCCACGGCTATTACCTCGTGCCCGTTTTCAAAGAGCTTGCGCGCAAGATAAAAACCGAACTTCCCCAAGCCGATTATGGCGAATTTCCTCTTTTCCGTCATCTCAATATCATAATACGGTTACACGCAAATAAAAAACGGGGTGGGGGCCTACCCTACCATCACCGTTTCCTCGGAAAGCTGGTAGGCTCTCGACACCCTGCCGGTGCCGACCGCCATTGCAATTGTAAGGGGCCCCAGCCTTCCCATAAGCATCAAAAGAGTGATAATAAGCTTTCCGGCAACGGTGAGGTCCGGGGTTATCCCCATCGAAAGCCCAACGGTTCCGAAAGCTGAAACGGCTTCAAAAAGAATCGGCATGAAATCGCCGCGAGCGCCGCCGGCAACGGCGCCGGGACTGGACTCCGTTATCAGCAAAAGAAACATGGCGACGATAAGGACGAGAACGAATATAAAGACGATTGAGATCGCGCGCGACATCACCTCCACGGGAACCGCGCGGTTCATTAAGTGAACTCTTTCATGCCCCCTGTATCGGGAAAGGCCCATTCCGATAAGGAGCGCAAAGGTGGTTACCTTTATGCCTCCCGCCGTGGAAATAGGCGCCCCGCCCACGAACATCAAAAGAATAAACATGTAAAGGGTGGGGTTGCTGAACTGGGACAAGTCGATATTGTTGAATCCGGCCGTGCGCGAAGACGCGACGTGAAAAACGGAGCTCATCAACTGCTGGTAAAAGGGTTTTCCCGCATGCGCGTTGCCCCATTCAAAAACCAGAAGGAGTACGCTGCCGATTGCGATGGAAAGGAAAGTCGTAATTAACACGAGTTTTATCTGGAGCGACCAAACGACCCGCTTCACAGCCTTCTCCTTTTTGAACCTTGCTTTCGCCCTGTCGTAAATTTCGGCTATCGTCATAAAACCTATGCCGCCCGCGATAAAGAGGATGAGCGTTACGGTATTCGTGGGTATGTCTTTTTCAAAGCCTTCCATTCCCGCGGCGAAGGTCGAAATGCCCGCGTTGCTAAAAGCGGATATCGAAAGGAATATCCCGTGGAACGCGGCGTCTTTGAAACCCATATCCGGCGACCAGAAAAAAATGAAAAGAGCCGCCCCCGCCGCCTCGAAAATAAGCAAAAATACGACGACTGACTTTATCAGCCTGCGTATGTTTATCCTGTGCGACGCCGTGAAAGAGTCGTGGACTATCGACGAATCCCGGAGCGAAACCGACTTGCCGAGCATCAGCAGGAATACCGTGGATACCGTAAGTATTCCAATCGCCCCCAGCTCTATAAGGATCATGATAACCGTCTGGCCGAATGTAGTGAAAGTATCCGCCACGTTTACGGTCACAAGGCCCGTTACGCACACTGCCGAAGTGGCCATAAAAAGGGCGTCGATAAAAGATATCGGCTGTTTGTGCGCGATGGGCAGCATAAGCAGAATCGCGCCGATTCCGATGATGGCCGAAAACATCAAGATCGTTATATGGGCAACTTGCAGCCCGCTTCTGGCAGGCTTGGTCTTCGTATCAGTCATAAGTGTGTAATTCTACCCCCAACTCGGCGTATGCAAAAGGTTCTTTAGAGAAATTTAATGCCTGATTGCAACCGATGCATAAACGCTAATGGGGCCGGAGGCCATTAGAAAGGCAGCTTCAACTTCTTTTTCAAGTCTTTCATGAGTTTCTTCTTTTCCTTTTCAGCCTGTTCGTTGGCCTTTTTTTCCTGTTTCTTTATTTCCTTTTTAGCCTTATCTTCCTTTTTCTTGATTTCTTTCCTAAGCTTTTCTTCCTGTTTTTTCAGTTCTTTATCGACCTGCTTTTTGTATTTTTCAATCTCCTTTTCCAGTCGCTTTTTCCCCTCGTCTTCCACTCGCCCCTGTGCGTTTTTCAGTATATCGTCAAGGTTTTTAAGTTTTCCGGCGTCGTCCGTCAAGATGCCTTTTAGCTCCGGCACCAGTTTCGCCAGCTGTTTGTCCAGTTCCTCGGCGACTCTTTTTTCGATTTCCTTTAGCGCCTCTCCCAGTGCGTCTTTGAATATCTTCTTGAATATGTCGTCGATATTGCTGGTGACTGATACCTTGACATTTTTTGCCTTTCCCTCCCCCTTGCCGACGACCTTTATGAAGTCGATTTTGGAAAGTGTCTTGCCGAGTATTCTTTTCACGGCGGGATCGACCTTGCCCAGCTTTTCGTCGCGTGTTTGCACTTTTATGTTTTTCAGGTTTATTTCGAACCTGCTCTTTATATCGTCGCCGGTAACGTTCAACCTGAAGTCCGTGTTAATCGTCCCGCCCGATAGCGTCACCGGCGCCTCGCTTCCGATGGCGTTCGTTATCATGGCGGTGGTGATTTTTCCCGCAACCATGTCGACATTGTAAACGGAAGGCTCTTTCCGGAGGTCAACCAAACCGCTAACCGAGAAATCCGCCCCCGGCAGCGACTTGACTCCCGCCCTTATCTCCATCGTTGCGGGAGAGCCGGTAAGCTTTTGGTCGGAAGAAATCTCGGAAAGTTCGCCGGAAAACCAGTTGCCGGTTCTTTTGTCGGCGTCGACTTTGAGTAATGCCTTCTTAAGATAGAAACCCGGCCGGGGGTTCCTGATTTGGTAATGCACCGTTTCGCCCTTTAGCCTTTTCTTCTTTTCCTCCTCCTGGGCCTTTTGCCTATCCTGGAATTCCTTCAGTTTCTTCTTGTACTTCTTGAAAGTTTCATACGCCTGCTCCAGGCGGTCTTTATACGCCTTGCCGAGAAGTTGCTCGCTTAAGCCCTCCGCGCTTAAATCCCGAATACCCAGAAGGGAAGCCAGCTTTTTCAAATCGGTTTTCCGCAGGTCGTCAATTACTTTCAGGCCCTTGTCAATCTGGTCAAGGTCTCTTTGAAATTCCTTTTTTAATTTCTCGAATTCTTTGCGCACGCCGTTTATTTTGTTTTCCGCGTCCTTCACCTTTTTTTGGTATTCGGGGATTTTTGCAGGTTCGAACTTTTTCGGAACTATATTTTTGAGAGATTGCAGCGATTCAAAGTCTTTTCGCACCTTCTCCAGCCGGTCTTTCCAGAACTTGTCCCGTCCATCGGCGTAATCCCTGATTTCGTTTATGCGTTTCAGCGAATCCATATTTTCCGGATTGACTATTTTTTTAACGTCGAAATCCTTTATGAGGTTTTCGCTTGGGAGGTATTTGCTCCAGTCGAGATCAATCCCTTCCTTGCTTAGCTGTTCTTTCCCTTTTCCCTTCCCGAATTCAACCGCCTTGTCCAATCCTTTCCCGACTATCGATTCTTTCCCGTCTTTTTCCGCTTTTTTCTTTTCCTTGATTTCGATACCGCCCCACGTTTCCCTTTTGGCGCCCCACTTAGGCGTAACGGCGGCCATCTTTTCTATCCTCAGACGGCCGGAAAGTAG
>JAZFVB010000111.1:0-2454 GCA_036447515.1 Nitrospinota bacterium | reverse complement strand
GCGGCTGTATCTTCTTTCCACGCATTACCGCTCGCCGACGGACTTCGCCGACGAGTACCTTAAAGAGGCCGAAACGCACCTCGACAGGATGTACGCCACGCTGGCAAGGGCGGGGGCGGTTCTGGATGGAAACCCCGACGTGAAAAAAACCGTTATGGAAAAATCCGCACCTTTTTCCGAATACGAACAAAAGTTCAAAGAGGCGCTAAACGACGATTTCAATTCAGCCTCGGCCATTGCCCTTATAAACGAGGCCGCCAATAATATGAACGCCCTTTGCGACAAGATTGAACGTAAAAAAGGTAACCCGGCTGAAAACGCCAACAATTTGAAGGCCGTGTTCGAGTGGTTCAGGGGAGCGGGGAAGGGCGTTTTGGGGCTATTTAACCGCGTACCCGGCGAATACCTTGCCTCGATGAAGAAAAAACGCCTTGCCGAAATCGGAATGACCGAAGAAGAAGTTGACAAGCTTATTGAAAAACGTAAAGCCGCGCGCGCGCAAAAAGATTTTGCGCAAAGCGACACGATACGCGACCAGCTTGCCGCCAAAGGCATCGTGCTGAACGATTCGGCGCAGGGCACCACATGGACGGTCGCGGTGAAATAGTCCGCCACCCAAAGAAACAAATGCAAAAGACAGTCGTTTTCGGAAAGCATCCGGTAAAAGAGCTTTTGAGGGCGGGCAGGCGGAAGGTTGAAACGATCTTATACGTCCATCAAAATTCCCAAAGGCTCGAAGACGTCCTAAAGCTTGCGAAAAGCAAAAACATCCCGATTCAAAGCGCGGGCGCGAAACAGCTCGATCAACGTTCCGACGGCGCGAACCATCAGGGGATACTTGCCGTAACGCGTCCGCCTGCGACGCATTCGCTCGATTCGTTCATCAAACTAACAAAGGAAAAATCGGCGTCTCCCGTGATTGTAGTTCTCGATTCGATTCAGGACCCGCACAACTTCGGGGCGATACTTCGCAGCGCGGAAACCTTTGGCATATCGTCCGCGATCTTTCCGAAAAACCGGAGCTGCGACATTAATTCGACCGTGGTAAAGACATCCGCCGGGGCGTCGGAATATATCGATTTCCACGTTGCCACGAATATCTCCAACACCCTTTCGCGCCTCAAGGAAGAAGGTTTTTACGTAATCGCCGCGGAAGCGGAAGGCGATACGCCGCTGGCGGAATTCAAGCCGGAGTTCCCCCTCGCCGTTGTGCTGGGCTCCGAGGAAAAAGGCGTGCGGCCGCTGGTCAAAAAGCAGTGCGACAGCGTAATACGCATCCCGATGCGGGGCAGGGTGGCATCGCTTAACGTAAGTACCGCCGCCGCCGTCATTTTTTATGAAATATCGAGAAGCTTTTGATAAATGCCGGGCATTGAAGTATAATACTGGAAACGAGTTTTGGACGGAAAATTTGATGGAAAGGTATTTATAACATGCCCATTAGCATATCTGCGGCAGGCATTTCGGGCCTGCAAAGGCAGATAGGACAGACCAACAGCCGGCTAGGCCAGTCGCTCAAGCAGATTTCTTCCGGAAAACGCATAAACAAGGGAGCGGACGACGCCGCTGGCCTTGCGATATCGGAGAAGTTAAAGGCCGACCTTTCCTCCCTTGAGCAAGCCTCCAAAAACACCAGCGCGGGTTCCGCCATGTTGAGGACGGCCGCCGGCGGCCTTAGCCAGATAGGCGGGATGCTTTCAAGGGGACGCGAACTGGCTGTTCAGGCCTCCACCGGCACGTTGAACGACAGCCAAAGAGCCACCATTGACCGCGAATTCCAAGCCATCAAGCAGGAAATCGACCGTATAACATCGACAACGGAGTTTAACGGACAACAGCTTTTGAGCGGAGATTTAGGTCCCGGAGCGGCGAACCCGGTAGCCATTCAGGTTGGCGCGAATAATACGGCCAGCGACAGGATCACGATAGACACAATCGAGGCGACAGATACCGGAACGCTTGGCGTGCAGGATACTTCCATTGATACGGCCGAAAACGCGCGGGCGTCGCTTGACAACATAGACGCCGCTATCGCCAAGGTAAGCGACACGCGCGCCTCGGTGGGCGCGATTGAAAACAGGTTTCAGACAACAGCCGCCAACATTGCCACTACCAGGGAGAACCTCACGGCGGCCGAATCGTCGATAAGCGATGCCGATATAGCCCAGCAGGTCTCCGAAAAGGAAAAAAATGAGGCGCTGGGCCAAGCGGGGGTAAGCGCCCTGAAATCGAAATTGGCCCTGCAGCAAAACCTCATAGGCGGCCTTCTAAACACCAAGGGGTAGAATCCGGCCCAAGGCCGAAGATTGCACAGCATCTTTACAATTTTGAAATATTGCTTTATCCTGTATATAGGAATAGGAGCGTAGAGGTACTATTATGGTTGTGAACGGCGTTTCGAGCGTAGGGGGAAATCAGGGGGCTAAGCAGGCTCCCAAGGCTCCGGCGAGCGGT
>JAZFVB010000110.1:0-2889 GCA_036447515.1 Nitrospinota bacterium | reverse complement strand
TTTTTCGTGCGCGCGGGAAGCAGGTGGCCTTTTTCGATGGTAAAAAAGATCGGGCGAAAGCCAGATTACTACATGCCCTTTCCGTTCTTCATGGCTTATTCAGCCGCGGTCTTGCGCGAAAACGGGGTCGAGGCGCGGGTGCTGGACGGAGTGGCGATGGATGTGCCGATTGACGAGTATTACCGCATGTGCGAAGAGGTGCGGCCGGACGTAGTAGTGTACGAAACCGCCACGCCGACCGTCGATTACGACCTTTCGGTTGCAAAGCGGCTTAAGGAGCTTCTCGGCTGCCATATCGTAATGACGGGTCCGCATGTTACCGTACTCGGCGGCGAGATAATGCGGGAAAACCTTTACGTCGATTCGATCCTTGCCGGCGAGTACGAGTTCAGCCTGCTGGCTCTGGTAAAGCGCCTTTCGGGCGAAAATGTTCGGGTTCCGGGTTCGCTTATAAGGAACAACGGAAGTATCGAAAGAACGGAAATTAATGAAAAGCCATTCGACCTGAACACATTGCCCAGCCCCGCGTGGGATATTTTTCCGTCAAACGAAAATATGGACCTTAACGCGTACTGGGACAATATGATTCAGTACAAGCCCGGCATTCAGCTTCACGCCTCGCGCGGATGCCCTTACAGATGCAACTTCTGCCTTTTCAACCAGGTTATGTACCGCGAGGGCAAATACCGCACGTTCAGCCCCGCGCGCGTTGTGGACGAAATGGAATACGCAAATAAAAAACTCGGCGCGCGCGCCGCGTATTTCGACGACGATTCGTTCACCGTGGGCAAAAAGAACGTACTTGAAATATGCCGCGAAATAAAAAGGCGCGGGCTTGATATGAAGTGGTCGTGCATGGGCGACGCGATGGCGACAACGGACGAGATGCTGGATGCGATGGCGGACGCCGGCTGCATCGGGATGAAGTTCGGGGTAGAAAGCGGAGACCCGGAAATACTTAAGGGAATCGGCAAGCCGCTGAAGCTCGAGCGCGCGCTGTCGGTGGCCAGTCGCTGCGCAACGATAGGCATAAAAACACACGCCACCTTTACCTTCGGCCTTAAGGGCGAGACGAACGAAAGCCTTAAGAAGACGCTGGAATTCGCAAAACGGCTGGACGTCGATACTATGCAGTTTTCCATAACTACCCCGTTTCCGGGGACGCGCTATTACGACCAGCTGATGGAAAGCGGACAGATACTTTCAACCAAATGGCGGGACTACGACGGTTCCTCCAAGTGCCTTGTCGAATTCGATAACCTGGCGCACGGCGAAGTGGAGGATTTCTGCGCAACGTTCGCCGGCAAGTGGCTTCGGGACAAGATTAAAAATCCGGCCTGGGTATTGCGGCAGTCGAGATATATGGGCCGCGTATTTGTTGGGCAGGGCATAGGTGGATGCCTGCGGCTTGCCGCAAGCGCAATAGGTTATCTACGCTCTTGAAAAAAGTACTTTTACTTAATTACTACTTTCCCGGTTCGGGGGTTTCGTTCAGGGTTCACTATTTTGCCAAGTGCCTCTGCAGGGCGGGCTATAAGGTCGATCTCGTTTATTCGTCCAAAAAACCGTGGGATTTGTGGATTCATACAAAAAAGATTGACGACAACCTGACGGTTATCACCTTCCCGTCGGTTATCCGGCGCGATTCGCCTTTTTCCTACCTTTTAAGGACGCTTGTGGGCATATATTGGACGCTTTTTAAAAAGTACGATTTTATCCACGCTTTTGGCGTCGGCCTGCCGTCGTCAAGCATTCCCGCGATCTTCGCGCGGCGCTTCAAGAAGGGAACGAAAATATTCGTGGACTGGGACGACGCCTTCGGGGAGGGCTACGGGGAAGTTTTCGGCTTCTTTTCCCACGCCGTCATCAGGTTTCTTGAAAACAAAACGCCAATCTGGGCGCGTCCCGACGCTTTTACGGTGGTAAGCAGGCATTTCAAAGTCCGCCTCCTTAAAATGGGCGTATCGGTGGACAAAATAAATATCATTCCCAACGGCGCCGATACCAAACTTATAAAGCCGATACCGATGGATGAAGCCCGTAAAACCGTCGGGTGGAATGCCGGCGACGAGATCATACTTTCAATGGGGCACAACTATTTCGGTTCGCTGGAGACGCTGATGGAAACTTTTTCGATAGTTTCGGGAAAAAGGCCGGACGTAAAGCTCAAGATGCTCGGCAGGCCCATGAGAGTCGGCAGATTCGCGGAAGTTTTCGATGGAATACTTAAAAGGTTTTATCACTTAAAAGAAAAGATCGAATGGATGGGGGAGGCGCCCAGGGAAGAAGTCGGCCCTTACCTTTGCGCCGCGGACTGCCTTCTTCTGCCGATGGAAAACAGCGTAATGGACGAAGCGCGCGCACCGATAAGGATAGGCGATTACCTTGCGTCGGGAAGGCCGGTGGTATCCAACGCCGTTGGGTACACACGCGATGTTTTTTCCAAGGCAATGCCGAACGGCGTTTGCCGCGACCCCGACGACAGGGAAGAGTTCGCCGATAAAATATTGGAAGTGCTGGAAGATCCCGAACTGGCGGATGAAATGGGAAAAGCCGGGCTTGAACTTGCCGAAGGTGAGTACAACTGGGAAAAAATCTGTGAAAGGCTTGAGAACGTTTATCGGTTGTAAGGGGGAGGGTTTGCTGTTTTGCCTGTAAAGGGTAGAATATGAATATTGGATAAACACACGCCTGCCCTTTTCAAGTACCGTTTCAGGCATTCAGGGATTTCCCCGGATATCGGCGGATTTTAAGGGACGGGTATTATTTATATAGGGAAACTTTTAAGTATATGACCGAAATTTCATCGATACAGGTAATCACAATGATGGCCATACCGCTTATAGCGGCCATCGTTCTGCACGAGGTGGCGCACGGCTTCATGGCGTA
>JAZFVB010000109.1:0-5936 GCA_036447515.1 Nitrospinota bacterium | reverse complement strand
GGTGGAGTTTTCCGTAATGAACCTGAAACGCGCGCTTGCATCTTTGCCCATGAGGTCCTTGAAGGCGGATTCGGTTTCCTTTTCGTTAACCAGTTCCACCCTTAAAAGCCTTCGCTTGCTCTTATCCATCGTCGTTTCCTTGAGGATGTTTACCGGCATCTCGCCCAGCCCCTTAAAGCGGAATACCTCCGTTTTGCGGTTCTTGTTTTTTTTGAGGATTTTGTCTTTTCCCGCGTCGTCGGCGGCGTAGAATGTTTCGCTGCCCATCACGATCTTGTAAAGGGGCGGCATGCTAAGGTAAATATGCCCGTTTTCGATGAGCGGCTTCATGAAGCGGAAGAAAAAGGTTAAAAGGAGAGCGCTTATGTGTGCGCCGTCCACGTCGGCGTCCGTCATTATTATCACCTTGCCGTAGCGCAGCTTTTCAAGTTTGAACTCCGCGCCGATCCCCGTGCCGATGCTTAAGGAAAGCGATTTCAGCTCCTCGTTGGCTTTCAGCTTGGCGTCGGCGGCGTTTTCGACGTTGAGTATTTTCCCGCGAAGGGGAAGGACCGCCTGCGTTTTGCGGTCGCGCGCCTGCTTGCTGGAGCCGCCCGCCGAGTCGCCCTCCACTATGAAGAGTTCGGAATCGTCCGGGCTGGTTGAGGAGCAGTCCGCCAGCTTTCCGGGAAGCGTGAGGCGGTGCGATATGCTCGACTTGCGCTGCACCTCCTCCCGCGCCGCGCGCGAGGCCAGCCGCGCCTTTGCCGCAAGCTCCACGCGGGATACGAGGGCGTCTGCCGCCGTCGGGTTTTCAAGGAGCCATTTTTCGAATGCCGGGCGCACGACGCCTTCGACCATACCCGACAACTCGGGGTTGTTGAGCTTTTCCTTGGTCTGCCCCTGGAACTGCGGGTTGCCGACCAGCACCGATATGATGGCCGTAAGCCCTTCCTTTACGTCGTCCACCGTTATGGGAGCCGCCTTGCCCTTGGTTCCCTTAGTGGAAGCGCGGCGTTCGGCGGTGTCGCGCACCGTTTTTGCCAGCGCCTGGCGGAGCCCCGCTTCGTGCGTGCCGCCGTCGATTGTGTATATCGAGTTGCAATAAGACTCTATGCGCGTTTCGGTTTTTTCCGTCCACTGCAAGGCGACCTCGCAGTGAAAATCGTTGTCGTACCTGAAGTAGAACGGTTCGGGCAGGATGCCCTTTTTTGCGCCCAACTGGGCGGCGATGTAGTCCATTATTCCGTTTTCGTAACGGAAGTTCTCTTTTTCCTTTGTGCGCTCGTCGGTTACTGTCAGCGACAGCCCAGCGTTGATAAAGGCCTTCGTCTGGGCGCGCGCGCATATGTTTTTAAAGTTGAACTTCGGGTTTTTGAGTATCTTGCCGTCGGGCTTGAATGTAATTGAGGTTCCCCTTTTACGGACGGCCCTGCCCTTTTTTATTTTCCCCTTCGGTTTGCCGCGCGAGAAGGACTGCTTCCATTCGTGGCCGCCACGGTAAACCGTTACGTCCATTTTCTCGGAAAGTGCGTTGACCACAGATATGCCCACGCCGTGCAAGCCGCCGCTGGAGGAGTAGTTTTTCGTATTGAACTTTCCGCCGGCGTGGAGCGTGGTCATAACGATTTCCAGCGCGCTCTTTTTGAACTTTTTGTGTTTGTCCACCGGAATTCCGCGCCCGTCGTCGGTTACGGTTAGCGAGCCGTCTTTGTGTATGGTAATGCCGATATTTTTGCAGTGTCCGTTGATGGCCTCGTCAACCGAATTATCGATGATCTCCCAAACGAGGTGGTGCAGTCCGGTTGAATCGGTGCCGCCTATGTACATGCCGGGACGAACGCGCACCGGCTCGAGGCCTTCGAGTACCGTTATATCTTTCGCGGTGTATTGTTCAGGCATTAGCGGCTTTATGCAACGATAGTTGGTATTCTAGCTTTATAATTCAATAAACTAAATTTTACCCATGTTTTTTTCGGGTGTATGCGGATAGTAAACGAATCTGGGCGACACTATTTTTCGCTTAACCTTCGCCGTTTGCATGCTCACAATAATATATACGAAAAAAAGCAAAATAGAAATATTCAAAATCCCAAAACCTCAATTCGGGTCCCGCATTTTGATCTTATCGGTTACGTCCACAAAGTCGTAGATATGCATGTCATCCACATGGGCAAAACTCCTGTCGGGCAAAAGCTCGTAATCCGAATTGAAATAAGTGTTAAAAAGTACTTTGAAGGTATTGACAGGCGTGATAGTCGGGTAGAGATTCTCCTTCCCTCTTCCGGGAAAATAGTAGGCATTTATAATTCCCACCTTGTGCCTGAGTTCTGTAACCGTGGCTTCCTCCTTCCAGTTAAATGAAGAAATCCGGTTAATATACCTGTACGGATAAGGGCCTTCGTCGGATTGCAAAATAATGATCGGCGGGACTTCGGATTTTGAAAGTATGGTATCCACGAGTTTTTCCAGCCGGTCGTTCAAATGCATCAACTGCCGGATGTAATTCTCGGATTCGCTTCTTAATCCGACCAGTTTGGCCGGAATGTACCTTCCCCGTTCGTCGAAAACGTAAGGGGGGTGGGGAATAAGCATGTGGGCGAAAACAAAAACTGGCGCTTTCCTTTCCGTTGCGGGGATTTCCATAAGTTTTTTAAATTTGAAATTAACCCTCTTCCACTGAAGCCTGCGGTTACGGTCACGCTCCTTAAATACCAGCTTGGAAATCAGACTGTGCAGTAGGGTTGTTTCGAACAGGGTAACATCGAATTCACTAATATAAAAAAAAGGCTGCAGGTTTATGTTTTCGTCTGCATACCGGTTTTCCATGGTGGGTCCCCACCAGCTTCCGAAATGGATAAAATCGTATCCCCTCGACTTGAGGAAACGCCATACCTCGTAATTTTGCAGCATTTCATATAGCGGCCTCCAGTCATTCGAGTCCCTGCCGATTACTTCCGACAGGAAATTTACGTATTTCATGTTCAGGGAAGAGGCAAGGGAATGGGCGGTTTTTAGGTAGTTCGAGAAACTTTCATCGGCCACATAAAAACCCTTTGACCTTAAAAACTCCAGGAAATGTGCGTTGTCATATCCGTATATATTCTTAAGCGTATTGTTATTGCCGTATCTGTCCAGGATAATGTAATAGATATCGGAAGTTCTTATGTTTTCATTAGTTTGGGCGTTTGCCGCCGTCTTTTGCGCCATTGCCGTCTTATGCATTTGCATGGCTTCTTCCAGCCCCCGCCTTGTTTCCAGTTCATACGAGACGACCTTTACAAGATTCATAAGGACAAGAAAGGCTGCTATAAGGTTCATTCCCTTTGTAAGCCCTGCCATGTTGTTGCGCGTCCTGTAAACGGCGAGCGCCGTAAATGAAAAAACCGCCGCCCATAATGCGTAAAGGTAGGCCGGAATTTCTTCCCTTGATAAACCTGCCCCGGCCAAAAATGAGGCTACGTGACCGAAGGAAAATACAAGCACCAGCGATACTGAGGCAACGACCCCGGCCTTTAACAAGTTTCCGTAAATGAACCGGAAAATAATCAAGAAAAACACCGCCAGTAAAATAAAAAACGACGCCGATAAAAACGTAACGGAAATAGACCCTATCTCGCCTTGTGAATGGGCATACAGGTAAATAACGGGATAAACGGCGAAAAGAAGGGGATGGATTACGGGCGGAGCTTTCATCCCGTTTCCTATTGAACTTCCGGTTTTACATTAATTGTCCGGGACCCTATTGAATGCGATAATTTAGTCGAGATACATTCAAACATTAATCCACATATGGGGTCCCGGCCTGTTTGTAGAATTACCGTAACTTTTTGTCATCCCTCTACCGTTATCCCCATCAGCTTTTTACGCGGGCGGCCGTAAACCCTTCCGGCGGAGGCGCGTTTTCCCGTTTCCATTGCCGACACTTTTGTTATGATATCCCGTCCCGATGCGAATACGAACCTCAGCGAATCGTTTTTATCGATATTTTTTACCGAGATTACCCGTTCGCCCTTTTTGAGCTTTATCAGCTTCACGCCCGATCCCGGACCGGAGAGGAGCGGCACTTCCTTTAGCTTGAACAAAAGTCCTTTGCCGCCGCCGTGTGCCGCGTAAATAAGTCGCTTTCTTAAATGCAAAACGTCTATTACCGCGTCGTCCCCTTTTACGTTGGCGTACCTCTTTCCCGCTTTCGTGGTCTGCCTTACGGAGCTTGCGCCGAAACGGATTCCCTGCCCGTTTTCGGTTATCGCCAGGAACTCATCGTCGATTTCCTCTTCCTCCTTTATGTGCGGGAAATGGTCTACGGCCACTATGCGCTCGCCGTCGCCGAACTTGAACATAGCCTGTATCGGATCGCCGAAACCGGAAGTCTGCGGCAGATCGATGGCGCGCATCACGTAGACCTTTCCGGCGGACGAAAATATGCCTATGTGCTCGCTGGTATCCGCCTCCATTATTTTAAGGAGCGAATCGCCTTCCTTGAATCGCAGCTGCGATCCGTTCGGTTCGCTCTTTATGCGGCGCGCCCAGCCGTTGCGGCTGACGATGACGTAGCAGGCTTCGTGTTCGATAAAGTCGTCGGCGGTGAATTCCTCATCTTCGGCCGCCGTTGCGACTACGGCGGTTTTGCGTTTGTCGCCGTATAGTTTTTTTATGTCTTGAAGCTCTTTTTTGACCACTCCTTTTATCTTCCTTTTGGATTTAAGTATGCTTTCTATCATCTCGCGCCTGGCCTCCAATTCGGCGGCTTCCAGTTTTATGCCGCGCAGTTCGATGGAGACGAGTGCCGAAAGGCGCAGGTCGAGCACGGCGGATGCCTGCACGTCGTCGAGGCGGAACCTTTTTTTGAGCTTTTGTTTCGCCTCGTCGCGCATCTTTGACTTGCGTATAATCTTTATGGCCTCGTCCAGTTTGCCCAGCACTTTCAACAGCCCGCGCAGTATGTGCAACCGTTCCATGATCTTTGCAAGGTCGTATTTAAGGCGACGTCCCGTAATTTCTATCCTGAAATCGTTGAAGATGCTTAGCATTTCACAAAGAGTCATCCTGCGCGGCTTGCCGCCGGGGTCGAGCGCGGTAAGGTTCATCGAAAAATTTGTCTCCAGGTCGGTGTAGCGGAATATGAAAGCCATTACCTTGGGGATGTCGACGCCGCCTTTAAGTTCGATTACTACGCGAATTATCTCGGTCGATTCGTCGCGCACGTCGTGCAGTGCGGGTAGTTTTTTTTCGATTATGAAAGAAGCTATCTTTTCGACCAGCTTTGCCTTGTTAACCGCATATGGGAGCGAGGTTATGACGATCTGCCGCCTGCCCCTCTTCAAAGTCTCCACGGCATATTCTCCCCGCAGTTTTACCGGCCCCCTTCCTTCGTCGTAAATACCACTTAATTCCCTCTTCGATATGTGCATCGTGGCGCCGCCCGGAAAGTCCGGCCCCTTGATGTATTTGAGGATGGCCGATGTTTTAAGGTCGGGCTTATCCATCATGGCAATGAGCGCGTCTATCACCTCGCCGAGATTGTGCGGCGGGATATTTGTAGCCATTCCGACGGCAATGCCGGATGATCCGTTAATGAGGAGATTGGGTATGCGCGAAGGCAGGTACGACGGCTCCTGAAGTGTTGCATCGTAGTTGGCGCGGTAGGGAACGGTTTCCTGCTCGATTTCCCTAAGCAGTTCGACGGCGATAGGTGTGAGCTTGGCTTCCGTGTACCTCATTGCGGCGGCGCTGTCGCCGTCAATCGAACCGAAGTTGCCCTGCCCGTCTATTAGCGGGTAGCGCATGCTGAAATCCTGCGCCATGCGCACCAAGGTGTCGTACGCGGCCTGGTCGCCATGCGGGTGGTACTTGCCAAGCACGTCGCCGACGACTGCCGCGCTTTTCCTGTGGCGTCCGTCGGGGGAAAGGCGCATGCGGTACATTGCGTAGAGTATTCTTCTGTGAACCGGCTT
>JAZFVB010000108.1:0-3609 GCA_036447515.1 Nitrospinota bacterium | reverse complement strand
AAGGTGCCTTACATAGTCTATAAACTTTCCCCACGTCGAAAAAAGTTCATGGTTAATCGAACGTATTCCCGATATCGGAAGCCAGCCTAGTTCCACCCCGAAAAGAATCATCAAAAGAAGAGACAGCCAGAATCCCGGCGCGGAAAACCCCACGAAAACGAAAAGAGTGGTGCCCTTGTCGAACGTGGAATAAGGGTGTGTTGCGCTCCACACGCCTATCGGGATGGACATTATGAAAATAAGGACGAGCGAGATTATGTTTATCGTTATCGTTATCGGCATACGTTCGACAATCTTGTCCAATACCGGCCTATTGTCCGCGGAAAACGACCTGCCGAAATCGAGCACCGCAATGCGTTTCAGCCAAAGCATGTACTGAATGTGCATCGGTTTGTCCAGGTTATACATAACGCGCAAACGCTGCTTCGACTTTGCGCTGATTTTCGGGTTCATGTCCGTCATCCTGTCTATAGGCTCGCCCGGCGCAAGGTGAATGACGCTGAATGTGATGATCGTTATCCCGAACAGGATCGGAATCATCATAATCAGCCGTCTTACAAGGTAGTTAAACATCTCTTCAGTATTTCAGATTATCTTCGCCACGTATTCGTTTACCGCCTCGCGCCAGTGGCGCATCTTTTCGCCGGTGATCTTCTCGTAACGGCCGCAGTCCAGCCGCGAGTTCGCCGGACGCCGCGCCGCCATTTTGAACTTTTCCGAAGTCACGGCGGTAAGCTTAACATCCATTTTCTTTTCCTCAAAAACCGCCTCCGCAAGATCGTACCAACTGCACCAGCCGGAATTCGTTATGTTGATTACGCCGCTCGCTTCGGCCTTGATTAAGCGGGCCACGGCCGTTGCAAGGTCGGCATGATACGTCGGCGCGCCTGTCTGGTCGTTTACTACCTTCAGTTCCTCACCCTTCCTGCCGTGGGCGTAAATGGTGGATATGAAGTTCTTTCCCACCGGCCCGTAAAGCCATGATGTGCGCACAACCAGCGAACCTTCGGCCCGCAGCGCTATCCGTTCGCCCTCGAGCTTTGTTGCGCCGTACACGTTTATCGGATTCGTCTTGTCGTCTTCGGCGTAGGCGCCCTCTTTGGTCCCATCGAAAACGTAATCTGTCGAAATGAATACGAGCTTAGCCCCGCATTTAACGGCGGCGTCATACACCGCCCGGACGCCTTCCACGTTTACCGCGCGGGCGAGTTCTTTTTCGGTTTCGCAAAGGTCCACCGCCGTCATCGCCGCCGTGTGAAGTATAACGCCGGGTTTTATATCTAAAAGTTTCATCGTTACTTTTCCGGGTTGGGTCAGGTCGGCGTCTTTGTGGGTAAGGCCGACGCATTCCCACTTCGGATAAAGTTGTTTAACAACTTTAAGGAAGCGCGAACCGAGCCCGCCCGACGCGCCAGTTATGGCTATTTTCACGGGCCGTCAGCCTTTATCCAAAAGAGCCTTTGCAAGCCTTTTGGCATAAAGCTTTTCGTAAAACTCCATGTACTTGCCGGTCTTTACGTCTCCCCACCACTCTTCGTTATCGATGTACCACTTTATAGTCTCGTCGATTGCCTCGTCGAAATCGCGCCGCGGATTCCAGCCCAATTCGTTTTGCATCTTTGACGAGTCGATTGCGTACCTCCTGTCGTGGCCGGGCCTGTCTTCTATGAATTTTTTAAGCGATTGCGGCTTTTTGAGCTTTTCAAGTATCAGGTCGGTTATTTCCAGGTTATTCCTTTCGTTGCCTCCGCCTATGTTATAGACCTCTCCCGCCCTCCCCTTTTGAAGGACGGCATCTAGCGCCTCGCAGTGGTCTTCAACGTGTATCCAGTCGCGCACGTTCATGCCGTCGCCGTAGATGGGCAAAGGCTGGTCGGCCATAGCGTTGGTGATGAAAAGGGGAATAAGCTTTTCCGGAAATTGATACGGCCCGAAGTTGTTAGAACACCTTGTAACGACTACGGGAAACCCGTAAGTTGAGAAATAGGACAACGCCAAAAGGTCGGATGACGCCTTGCTTGCCGAATAAGGCGAGTTCGGCTTTACTGGGCTTTCTTCCGTAAAAAGCCCCTTTTCTATCGAACCGTAAACTTCGTCGGTTGAAACGTGCAGAAATTTCTTTATCTTTTTCCGCCATGCGGCCTCCAGCAAAACGCCCGTGCCTATGACGTTGGTTTCGAGGAACAGCGAAGCGTTGTCTATGCTCCTGTCCACGTGCGATTCCGCGGCAAAATGCACAACGGCGTCCACTCCCTCCATTGCGGCCTGCACCTGTGAAACGTCCCGTATATCGCCTTTCATGAAGGTGTGCGAACGATTATCGATTACCGGATCGAGATTTTTTATATTTCCGGCATATGTAAGGCTGTCCAGGTTGTTTACATGGTCTTCCGGATGCTTTTCAAGATATATCCTTACGAAGTTAGAGCCGATAAACCCGGCGCCGCCTGTAACGAGTATTTTCATCTTCCGTTTTCCGGAACGGCGTTCAGCAATTCATCACCTTTTAAAGAGGGTTGTATATACAAAATAACCGGCCGCCCCGAAAGCCAGAGTGGCCGCGATGACGAACGGCCCTGGAGTGGAGATATCAGAGTTTCTTAAAACAACGATTCCGACAAAATATACAAGAGCAACGGCGCCCCATGTGGCTATCAGCGTTCCCAGGTCCCTGGACTTAGGTACGCCAATAAGAATCAGAAGCACGGCTCCCACCACCCATACCGGCCACCAATAGAACACCCACTTCCACTCGCCGGAGGTAAAGGCCTCCATTAGGGCGTCAAAATCGAAGTTATCTATAAAATCCAGGAATTCTTCTTTATTCATAAAAAATCCTTTCGTATGCTTATGATAAATCCTAACATGCGCAAACCCAAAAGTGTATAATGCGTTCACTCTAAACTAGCGGGGGTATTTGATGACGGAATACAAGGTAAAACTGGATATGTTTGAAGGTCCGCTGGACCTTCTTTTGCACTTGATAAAAGAGCAGGAACTCAATATCTACGATATACCCCTGGCAAAAATCACCAGGCAATATTTTGAATACATCGACATGTTGCGGGATCTCAACCTTGAAATAGTGGGCGAATTCCTGGTAATGGCCGCCACCCTTACCCATATAAAATCGAGAATGCTCCTCCCACAGCGCACCGACGAAGAAGGCGAAGAGGATGGCACGGACCCTCGCCGCGAGCTGGTAGTAAAGCTCTTGGAATACAAGAAATACAAGGAAGCCGCATCGAGTCTGCGCGAACGCGAATCGCAGTTTTCTACAAGTTACCCCAGAAGCTTCATTTCCGAATGGGATGAAGACGACGCGGGCTACCTTAAAGAGGTATCTGTCTTTCAGCTCTTGAACGCTCTTTATAAAGTATTAAAAAACAGCAATTTGCAGGACGCTTACGAGGTAACACTTGAACATATTTCGGTCACGGAAAAAATGAACGAAATAATGGAACGCCTTTCGAGCGCTCCAAGACTGCGCTTTGAGGACCTTTTCGAAGGCGTAAAAAGCAAATCGGAGCTTATAGGCGCTTTCCTCGCCATCCTTGAACTGATGAAACAGTGGATGATACGCGTTTTTCAGGAAAAGGAATTCGACTC
>JAZFVB010000107.1:0-3417 GCA_036447515.1 Nitrospinota bacterium | reverse complement strand
ATACTCGAAAGGCTGGAAGACGCGCAAAAAAGAGGCGCAACGATTTACGGCGAGCTTGCCGGTCACGGGCACAATTCGGACGCGATGGACTTCGTGCTGCCCGATCCCACAAGGCAGGCCGAATGCATGAACCTTGCGCTGGGGCGCGCGGAAATTTCGCCGTGCGATATAGACATCATCAGCACCCACGCCACGGGAACCAATATGGGGGATGAGCACGAAGCGGCCGCCATACGGGAAGTTTTCGGCGATTGCGATAAGACCTATATAAACAACGCCAAGAGCTACATAGGCCACGCGATGGGGGCGGCGGGGGCGCTGGAACTGGCGGGCAACCTGCCGGCTTTCGAGGACGGCGTCGTGCATCCGACGATAAACCTGGAAGACCTCGATCCGGAATGCGAACTGAAAAACCTGGTGGTAAACGAACCGGTAAAAACCGGAGGAGTGAAATACATCCTTAACAATTCTTTCGGTATGCTGGGCATTAACTCCGTGGTAATAATAAAGAGGTTTGACGGGTAGGTAAACTAAAGGTAATTTAATTGGTTGTCATATAGGATATTCGGGTTAAAATAATAGTTTTACGATTGAGAAGGAGTAGCAATTGGGCGAAAAAGAAATTCGGCAGGCCATCATCGAGATAATCGGGGAAATAGCTCCCGACGAAGACCTTGGCGGCTTGGACGACGGCAAGCCGTTGCGGGAACAGATTGAAATAGATTCGATGGACTTCCTAGACATCGTGATGGAACTTCGCAAACGATACAGCGTGGATGTGCCCGAATCGGACTACGGCCAGCTTGCTACAATGGACAGCACGGTGGATTATCTCCTTCCCAAAATGAAAAACGTAAAGGCCTAGCGCGAAAAATTTTTCCTTCAATTTTCGGTGAAACCATTTGCGGTATGATGTAATAATCATTGGCGCGGGCCTTTCGGGCCTTGCGGCCGGTATCAGGCTGGCTCACTTCAAAAAACGCGTGTGCATTCTCGAACGCCACGACAGGGTAGGGGGGCTTAATTCGTACTACCGCGCCGGCGGTTACAACCTCGACGTCGGCCTCCATGCCATCACCAATTATCCGGGGGGGGAATCCGTTACCAATGCATTCAGAAAGATATTCAGGCAACTTCGCATTCCGCTGGAGGATTTCGATCTTTGCCCACAGCGAAAAAGCAGGATTGTTTTTCCCGGCGCGGCGCTGGAGTTTACAAACGAAATCGAGTTCCTTTCGGAACAGGTTGCGGCCCTCTTTCCGGGCGAAAGGGAGAATTTCGGCAAGCTTGTAGAGGCGGTAAGGGGTATAGACGAGTTCGATTACTCGACGCCCAAGGCGTGGGCGCGCGAATTCGTTTCCGGGATAATAGGCGACCCCCTTTTGGTAGAGATGATCGTTTGTCCGCTGATGTATTACGGCAGCGCGGAGGAGGACGACATGGAATTGCGCCAGTTCGTAATCATGTTCAAATCTATCTTCCTGGAGGGTTTTGCAAGGCCGCGCGGCGGCATCCGCACGATACTCGATAGGCTTTTAAGGCGATACGGCGAATGCGAAGGCGAACTGCGCCTGGAGGCGGGAGTAAAGGAGATAATAATAAAAGACGGATTCGCCAAGGGGGTCGTGCTGGATAGCGGGACTGCCTTGGAGTGCGGCGCGGTCCTTTCGTCCATTGGGCGTCTGGAGACGGCCTCACTTTGCGGCAAAGCGTACAATGAAGGAGAAAAAAAAGAAAAAAAACCGAGGGAAGGCAGGCTGGCCTTTACCGAATCGATAAACATCTACGACGACCCGCTGGCGGAAAAGGAAGCCGCCATAGTTTTTTACAGCACTTCGAAAAAATTCTCCTACAACAAACCGTCGGAACCGCTGGACGTTTCCAACGGCGTGATATGTTTCCCCGGCAATTTCGAATATGAAAAGCCGCTTACCGCCGACATGGGCGCGAACATGGTAAGGATAACCAATAGGGCCGACTACGAATACTGGGAAAGCGAACAAGACTACACGATGAAAAAGCACGAATGGTACAGGCGCTCCCTTGAAACCGCCGGGAAAATCGTCGAACTGCCCAAGAGCAAACCGAAGTTTTACGACATTTTCACTCCCAGCACCGTCAGGCGGTACACAGGCCACATTAACGGCGCGGTTTACGGATCGCCCGACAAGGCGTGGTCGGGCGCCACCCCGGTAGATAACTTATTCCTGTGCGGCACCGACCAGGGTTTTCTTGGCATCGTGGGCGCGATGCTTAGCGGCATTTCAATAACCAACGCCTACCTGCTAAAATAACCGCCTTTAAAAGGGATTTTTTATAAATGGCTCAACGGGGACTTGAAGGCATAAAAAATGAATACGACTGCGTCGTGATCGGCGCGGGACTGGGCGGCATGACGTGCGCCAACAGCCTTGCGCGTTCCCGAAAGTCCGTGCTCCTTTTGGAGCATCACATCCATCTGGGCGGCCTTGCCGCATGGTTCAAAAGGAAAAAGCACATCTTCGACGTCGCCCTTCACGGCTTTCCCGTGGGGATGATAAAGACTTGCAGGAAGTACTGGAGTAAAGACATAGCCGGCAGGATAGTGCAGTTGAAGGGGATAAGGTTCGACAACCCCCAGTTTTCATTCGAGACGACATACGACCGCGACGATTTTACCGATAAGCTTATTAACCATTTCGGCATCGAACCGCAAAGTGTGGAAGGGTTCTTCGACGCCACGCGCAAGATGAACTTTTTCGACGGCGATACCAGAACCACGCGCGAGCTTTTTGAAGAACACTTCCCGGGGCGGAGCGACGTGCACAGGCTTTTGATGGAGCCGATAACGTACGCAAACGGCTCCACGCTGGACGAGCCGGCCATTAGCTACGGCATAGTTTTCAGCAACTTCATGAGCAAGGGCGTTTATACGTTCGTGGGCGGCACCGACCTGATAATTTCGCTGATGGAAAAGGAACTCGAAAAAAACGGCGTGGACGCGCGCACAAAGGTTCTTGTGGAAAAGATAACCACCGAAAACGGAAAAGTAACGGGCGTGGTTGCAAACGGGCAGTCGATAAAAACACGCTCGGTGGTTTCGAACGCGAATCTGGTAACCACCGTGCTCGGAATGCTGGATAACGGCGCGCTTAGCGATGCCTTCAGGAAAAAAGCCCAAAAGGTCAGGATCAACAACAGCTCATGCCAGGTTTACATGGGGATAAAGGAGGGGGCGAAGATAGATTACATAGGCGATCTCCTTTTTACGTCCACCGCCAGTGAGTTCGACGCGGAGATGTTGAAGGCCAAGGACCCCACAAGCATGACGTTCAGCGTTTACTATCCCGAATCGCGCCCCGGGCATAACCGTTACACGATAGTCGCCTCGATGAACGCGGATTATAACGACTGGAAAGACCTGCCCGAAGAACAATA
>JAZFVB010000106.1:0-3079 GCA_036447515.1 Nitrospinota bacterium | reverse complement strand
CTGCCCGTGTTGAAACGGCTTCACGAAGATGGCATTGCGTTTACCATGGATATCCTCGGCGAGGAAACGCTAAGCGCGTCGGAGGCCGCCTCGTACCAGCGGCGATACATAGCGCTTATCGACGGCCTGGCGGATGCGGCGCCCAAATGGGCGCAAGACGACGTAGTAGACAAAAATCACATGGGCGCCATTCCGCGCGTGAACGTATCGGTAAAAATAACCGCGCTCGATTCACAACTCGAAGCCGCCGACCCAAAAGGCGGCGTGGCGCGGTTGAAAGAGATTATCGTGCCTATTCTTTTACGCGCAAGGGAACGGGGCGTCTTCGTGAATTTCGACATGGAAAGCTGGGGCGTGCACGGCATCACATACGACCTCTTTGAAGAGGTGTTAGGCCATCCCGAACTGAAATCGTGGCCGGATATCGGCATAGTGGCGCAGGCATATCTTAAAGATTCCGAAAAAGACGTTGGCCGCCTGATCTCCCTTGCCAAAAAGCGCGGCGCGCCGATTACGGTGCGGCTCGTAAAAGGCGCGTACTGGGATTACGAAGTGGCTTCCGCAAGGCTTAACGGACACGACTGCCCGGTCTTTACCGAAAAAAGCGCAACGGACGCGAATTACGAACGTCTCAGCGGCCTGTTGCTTGACAACGCAGACCATATACACACCGCGTTCGCCAGCCACAACATGCGTTCTTTGGCAAACGCGATGGTTGCCGCAAAGGATAGGGGGTTGCCCGGCAATTCGTGCGAAATACAAATGCTGTACGGCATGGCCGAGCCGGAGCGAAAGGCGATCCGCGCAATGGGACGCCGCGTGCGCCTTTACGTGCCGATGGGCGAATTCCTGCCGGGCATCGGGTATCTGGTCCGGAGGCTATTGGAAAATACTTCCAACACCAGCTTCGTTCGCCTGAGCTACCACGAAAAGGTGAACGAGGACGAACTGCTGGCAAAACCCGAAGTGAAGGGCGATTCGATCTTTGAAAACGAAATGGTAAAAGGCGACATAAGAACGCCTTTTGAAAATTGCCCACTTACCGACTTCACCCATCCCGACGAGAGGGAACGGTTCAAAAAAGCGGTTGAACGGATGCGTCAATCATTGCCGCTAAAAGCGCCGTTCGTAATCGACGGCGTAGAACATTACGGCGGTTCCGCACTGAAAAGATATTATCCGGGCGATAGAAGTGTTCTTGTATCCGAAGTAGCTCAGGCAAAAAGCGAAGACGCCCAAAAAGCGGTAAAAGCCGCCAGCGACGCATGGCCAGAATGGCGCGACAGGCCGCTGGAAGAACGCGCCAAGCTTTTGGAAAATCTCGGAAACAAATTGGAGGACGACCGCCTGTGGCTTGCGGCGTTGCAGATATTCGAATGCGGCAAACCGTGGCGCGAAGCGGACGGCGACGTGGCCGAGGCGGTGGATTTCTGCCGTTACTACGCAAGGAGGGCGCTTGTCGAACTTGGAACCGAAAAAGAAGGCGACTTGCCGGGAGAAGAAAATTTTCTCTTTTACGAGGGACGCGGCCCGGCGGTAATCGTCGCGCCGTGGAATTTTCCGCTGGCGATACTTTGCGGCATGGCAACCGCCGCCCTTGTCGCGGGCAACACGGTGATAATAAAACCCAGCGGCCTGTCGGGCATGGTGGCGTATGAGTTTTACAAAAAGATCATCGAAGCGGGCTTTCCGAAATCGGCCGTGCACTTTTTGCCGGGCAGGGGCGCGGATATCGGCGACCTGTTGGTAACGCATCCAATGGTGGCGCAGGTAGCGTTCACCGGCAGTAAGGAGGTAGGGCTGTCTATAATTGAAAAATCGGCAAAGACAAGGAAAAACCAACCGCAGGTAAAACGCGTAGTGTGCGAGATGGGCGGCAAGAACGCGATAATAATCGACGAGGACGCAGACCTCGACCAGGCCGTATCGGGCATCGTCAAAAGCGCGTTCGGCTACGCGGGGCAAAAGTGCAGCGCGTGTTCGCGGGTGATCGTGCTGGAAGGCGTTTACGAAACATTCGTATCGCGCATAACGGAGGCGTGTAAAAGTTTGGTTATCGCGGCGCCTCACGATCCCGCGTGCAGGGTAGGGCCGGTTATCAACGAAGAAGCGCAAAAAAGGTTATTGGCGATAATCGAAAACCCGGGCGAAGGCGCAACGCCGATTTATATTGGAAAAGCGCCGGAGGGAGGCAACTTCGTGCCGCCCGCGCTCTTTGCGGTGGAAAGCCCGACGCATCAATTAATGCGTAAGGAACTCTTCGGCCCGGTAGTAGCCGTGATAAAGGCAAAAACTTTCGACGAGGCGCTGGAGACGGCAACATCGATAGAGTTCGCCCTTACCGGCGGCGTCTATTCGCGCAGTCCCGTAAACATCCGCAAGGCAGGCAAAAAATTCAGGGTTGGCAATCTCTACATTAATAGATGGATAACCGGCGCACTGGTGGGGCGTCAACCGTTCGGCGGGTTCGCCATGAGCGGCACCGGCACGAAAGCCGGCGGGCCGGGGTACCTTTCGCACTTCGCCGATCCGAGATGCGTAACGGAGAACACGATGCAACGCGGCTTCACGCCCGAAATGGTAATGACAACAAGCAAGATGAAGAAAGGGGAGAAGGGGAAGTAACGCTAATTGAACGTCATACGTAGAGAAATATCCAATTACAGCAGAAGCGGTAAAAGGGACGGTGATTATCCTCCCCTTTGCACCGGTGGCAAGAGGGTCGGTGGCGCGCAGCGCCCGCCTGCGCGGCCAGAGCGCTACGGCGCGGCGGACCGGAGGGGTTTTGTAGAGACGTTGCGATGCAACGTCTCCGACAGGCAAGATTGCCTGTCCGCACCAAAAGGAGAACCACCCCTTCGCTTCGCTCTTCCTGATCTTCCCCCGTTTTTGCGGACACACAGTTAAGCAACTTTTCCTTTCGTTTCAAATTCCCAGTGAGAGCGGTATCCCAAGGTCGAGTGCTTTCTGACACGATTATAAAATACTTCGATATATTCAAAAATAGAAAGTCTGGCCTGATTTCTCGTCAGGTACTTCTCATGGTATATCACCTCCGTTTTTAAAGTATGGAAAAATG
>JAZFVB010000105.1:0-2472 GCA_036447515.1 Nitrospinota bacterium | reverse complement strand
ATCGACCACCGTAATCGAAGTAGGCATCGACCAGCCCAACGCGACGGTGATGATGGTGGAGCATTCCGAGCGGTTCGGCCTGGCGCAGCTTCACCAGTTAAGGGGGCGCATCGGGCGCGGCTCGGAGAAGTCTTACTGCCTGCTTGCCATCGAGTATCCGATAAGCGAGGTGGCGCGCGAACGATTAAAAGTCATGCTGAAAACGCGAGACGGGTTCGTCATAGCGGAAAAGGATTTGGAACTGCGCGGCACGGGCGACCTTTTCGGCACGCGGCAAAGCGGACTGCCTACCTTAAGGATTGCCAACCTCTTCCGCGATTTCGGGATTTTAATGGAGGCGCGTAAAGAAGCCTTCGCTTTTATTAAAAGCGAACCCGAGCTGGCGTCACCCGCCTCGCGCGACCTGCGCGTGGAACTGAAAAAAGCGTGGAAGGAAAAGCTGGAACTTTTCGACGTGGGGTGAATCGATATATCCTACGCACCCGGCGGAACGATGATTGACTCCCTGCAAGTCGGGCACTGGTAGTAAGCGGCGGCCTTTGAAAGCATGTTGTTGTAGCCGAACATCACAAGCGCCAGAAGGAAAGCGTTTACCACCAGATCGAACACGCCCACCCTTGTGGGCCAAAAGCCGAGAAGCGACAAAAAGGAGATGGCAAGCGCAACGATGAGAAGGGCCATAAGGACTTTAAGGGCAATCATTATCGTGCGCTGGTTGAAGTTGCCCACTTTTTTAAGTGTGAAGGTCCTCACCGCGCCGCACTTGCGGCAGCTTTCCTCCCGTTCTTTTGCGAATAAAGCTTTTGCCATTAACGGTTAATTTAACATATTTTCTTTTCTTTAATTACCCCGATCTCGCGGTAGGTTCGCCTTTAGATAATCGACGGTCGTAAACGACCCGGTAACTAAAACTGGGGATGAACCTTTAAGCGCCTTTTCCACGTCCCTTACAACGGAAGATCGTATACCGAGGCTGGCTCCCGCTTTGTCTAACGTTTCCGCCGGTATCGCGCGTTCGTCGGGAGGGGTTACGCAGTACATGCGGCGGGTGACAGGCGCAATGGTCTTCAGCATTTTGCGATAATCCTTGCCGCGCAGGATGCCGATGACGACATTTATTTTTCCGTCCGGCATCGTTTCCCTTATGAGTTTCGCCAGTTCCGTAAATGCCGCCGGGTTGTGCGCCACATCGAAGATCAATTTACGTTTCCCTTTAACGGTCTCGAACCTGCCGGGCAGTTCGGCCTTTTCGATACCGCGCCGGATGTGCCGCTTTGTAACGCTAAACCTCTTTGCACACAAGACGGCTTGAGCGGCGACGGCGGCGTTTTTTATCTGATACGCGCCGGGCATCGAGGGTTTTAGGTTCAAAGCTTCCATATATTCGCTGAAGAAGGCGCCTTTGGGCGTAACGCGGAAATCCTCGCCCAGAAAAAAACCCGGGCTTCCCTTTAAGATTGCCGAGCGGCGCAGCGCCTCCCTTGCCGTCCAGCGCCCTTCGCCGCAGACGAGGGGTTTTCGCCTTTTTAATATTCCGGCTTTTTCTCCGGCGATTGCCGCTTTCGTCTTGCCGAGTATCGGCGTGTGTTCCAGCGAGATATTTGTTATCACCGTAACCTCCGGCGTTATGACGTTCGTCGCGTCGAAACTGCCGCCCATGCCGGTTTCCATCACGGCGGCGTCCACCTTCCGCCTGGCGAAAAGGCAAAAGGCCAGCGCCGTAGTCCACTCGAAGAATGTTATTTTTTCCGGCAGGCGCCTGTCTTTCTTTTTTGCCGCGCTCCATTTTGCGCCCATCCGCCTGAACGTTTCGGCGATTTCCTTTTTGGAAATTTTTTTCCCGTTTATCAGGAAACGCTCGCGGTAATCGTACACATGCGGCGAATAGAACGCGCCCGTTTTGTATCCCGCTTCCGCCATGATCGATGCGATCATCGCCGTCGTCGAGCCTTTGCCGTTGGTTCCGGCAACGTGGAAGAAGCGCGTTTTTTTATGGGGGTCGCCGAGGACGCGCAGAAGTTTCCTGACCGGCCCGATAGCCGGCCGTATCCCCAGCCGCTTGTATGCGAAAAGCTCGCGTATTATCGCATCGTAGCCTTTGCCTTTGAACATTCAGATACTTTACAGGGAGTCGGGGCGAGCGACAAAACAAATCGGCATGGCAGCGGGTGACATCTCGATTGCGATGGTAACTCAGGCGTCTACGCCTGAGCAACAGCCGGGACGGGGCTGCCTGCCACCCGCAGGGCGGTTCTACCCGTAGAGACGTTGCGCGCAACGTCTCAACCGCTAACGTAGGCGGAATTGAGATACAATTATGATATCTATTTTGTATTATATTATTGATTACATAGTTGATATCTGGTATAATCCAAATATAAAGGAGGTATTTATGTCGAGCATATCGCTTCGTTTGCCAAACAGCCTGCTTGAAGAGATTGACGAAATGGCCAAGGAACTCAAAATCTCCCG
>JAZFVB010000104.1:0-11338 GCA_036447515.1 Nitrospinota bacterium | reverse complement strand
GTAAAAACGGGCAAAATATCCAACTGCAACGAGAAGGCCGGAAAGCTTGCCGGCAGGCCGCCCAAAAAGTTGATCGGCAGGCATCTAAAAGAACTCTTCCCTAAAAACAGGATAAATAGCGCAAAAGAACTCATAGAACTGCCTGGCAAACGCAAAAAGGAATTGCACTGCGATACGCACGTAAAATCCGCCAAAAGGAAAAAGGAAGTTCCCGTTTCCCTTAGCGCCAGCGTAATAAAACTGCACGACGGAGAGGTGCTGTATCTTACGGTGCGGGATATTACACAACGCGTAATACTTGATCAGAAACTGAAAAACTATTCCATTAGACTGGAACAGGATGTCCAGAAAAGAACGCGCGAGCTAAAACTGGCGCAGGAACAGTTCATACAGGCCGCCAAACTTGCGGCATTGGGTGAAATGGCCTCGGGAATGGCGCACGAAATCAACAATCCCGTGGCGATAATCAGGGGATACGCCGAAGACCTCAGGGACCACCTCAAAAAAAACAATATGCCAAAACGCCAAGTGTTCAACCGTTCGCTGGACATGATAATAAGCAACGCCGACAGGTGCTACGTTATGACGGACGAAATACTCAACTTCGCCAGGCCAAAACTGAATAATTTCGGAAGTCACACGCTAAAAGAGATAATCGATTCGTCGCTGGAAATGGTCCATGCCCGCTTGCGAAACAAGCGTTTAACAATTAACTTGAAGGGCCGGATAAGCAAGACTTCGATAAAAACGGACAAAAACCACCTCAAACAGGTTGTTATCAATATCCTTAACAACGCCATAGACGCCTCCGCCAAAGGGGGAAAGATAGAAATAAGCGTAAGCAGAATCAAAGGCAGCCTGCTCATACGCATCACGGATAACGGTGACGGAATACCCAGAGAAAACCTTCCCAGGATATTCGATCCGTTTTTTACGACAAAAAAACCGGGCAAGGGTACCGGGCTTGGGCTTTCAATTTCATACCGGATACTGGAAAGGCTCGGCGGTAGCGTATCGGTAAACTCTAAACGTGGAAAGACCGCTTTTTCCATTACCCTGCCGGAAAAAGATTTATAAGGAGGAAAGGCTAGATGGGTGAGAAAATTAGACTGATTGTCGTAGAAGACGAAGACCCGTTTCGGGAACTCCTGGTGGAGAGGTTTTCGCGCCACGAGTTCGAAGTGAATGGATTTCCTACATGCGAGGAGGCGCTTAACACCGCAAGAAAAAAAGAATTCGACGTCGGGATAGTGGACATACGAATGCCGGGAATGAACGGTATAGAGTTCTTTAAGAAAATGCGGGGCATCCAGCCCTATTTCGAGGCCATCATACTTACGGGGCAGGCCACAATAGACTCTGCAATCGAGGCCATGAAACTGGGCGCTTACGATTACCTTGCAAAACCGTGTAAGCTCTTCGAACTGGAAATGATCGTCCGGAAGGCCTTCGAGAAGAAGATGCTGGCCATTGAAAATATGCGCCTCAAAGACCGCCTTTCGATACACAATGAAAATTACACAGTAACCGGCGGGAGCGAAAAGACCCAAGAACTTAGAAAAGTCATAAAGAAGGTAGCGTCCACAAAAACGCCGGTAATTATTTACGGCGAGCCCGGTTCCGGCAAGGAGTACGTGGCAAGGGCGATACACCAGGAAGGAATGCCGAAAGAAGCGCCCTTCATCTCCGTAAACTGCGCGGTGCTGGCATACGGAATACTGGAGCAGAAACTTTTCGGCGCCGACGAAGGCCCGGACGTCCGTTCGCAGGGGAATACCGGCTGGCTGGAAATGGCGGACGGCGGGACGGTATACATTGAAGACGTTGACGAACTGCATCCGTCGACACAGATAAAGCTCCTACGCTTCATAGAAACAGGCACGTTCCAGCGCGAAGGCGGAAACACCGACAACAGGTCTAGTGCAAGGGTGATTGTCGGTTCGCAGCGCGACCTGCGCGACATCGTCGTTAAAAAGGATTTTCGGGAGGACCTTTACTACCGGCTGAGCGTCGTTTCGATAAACGTGCCCGCCCTGCGCGAACGTAAAGAAGACCTGCAGGCGTTTATCGATCATTTCTTTAATGAAAACTCTTCGGCCTGGCAGGGAAAGAAGCTCTCCAGAAAGGCGCTGGCAGTACTACTCAAATATGAATGGCCGGGAAACATCAGGGAACTGTACAACGTGATTGAAAGATCGGTCCTGCTGTCGCCCAAAAAGACGATACAGGCCAAGAACATACCGATATCGTTCGAGAAGAAATCGAAGACTAACAGGTACCGCCACCTCCTTCCGCTGGAAGATATCGAAAAGGAGCACATACTCTACGTGCTAAGCGCCACGGGAGGAAACATCTCGCGCACCGCGAAAATACTCGGCATAAGCCGCCCGAAACTATACCGCAAAATCGAGCAATACAAGGCGGCAAAAGCGGGAAAGCCGGTAACGTAGGCGCTCCAGCGCGAGTGCGGGTGAAAAACTTTATGATTCGGACTCGATGCAGTCCTCGTACCATGTGCAGGTTTTTTCGGTGCAGTCAGGTATGCGTTTGAAGCAGTCCTGATTGTCTTCGGCAAGCTGTATCGTTCTTATAAGGTCTCCCTTATCGTTAAACTTGGACACCGACTGAATTCCAAGGGCTTTCGCGAATTCCCTGACCTCATCCATATCCATTCCGGCAAAACCTCCAAGTTAGAGCTAAAACGTTCAAGAAAATATGCGTAAGATGAACAATTACATTTCCGGATATTATAAAACATTTAAGGGCCGAATTCACGAAAAAGAATAGTCAGCCCCTGAACTTTTCGAGCGACTCCTTGTAAGGACTTTTGGCCACGCCTTTTTCGGTAACTATCGCTTCAACGTATTCGTTGGGGGTTATATCGAAAGCGGGGTTGAGTATTCGTATGCCGTCGGGCGCAAGCTGTTTGCCGCCTATGTGCGACACCTCGCGCACGTCGCGTTGCTCTATCTCTATATGGCCGCCGTCGGGCGATGAAAAATCCACCGTCGACATCGGCGCCGCAACGTAAAACGGTATGTTGTGCGTTTTCGCAAGGACCGCGACGGAATACGTGCCTATCTTGTTTGCAATGTCGCCGTTCGCCGCTATGCGGTCCGAACCGACTATCACCTTCGTGATGTCGCCCTTCTTCATAAAGTAACCGGCCATGCTGTCGGTTATAAGGGTTACGTCTATTCCTTCTTTTTTCATTTCCCATGCGGTAAGGCGCGCGCCCTGCAAAAAGGGCCTCGTCTCGTCGGCAAATACCTTTATCTTTTTCCCCTTCATGTGCGCGGCCTTTATCACGCCGAGCGCCGTTCCAAAGACCCCGGCGGTGGCAAGCGCGCCTGCGTTGCAGTGCGTAAGGATGGTATCGCCGTCTTCAAAAAATACTTCCCCGTTGAACGCCATGCGCTCGTTAATTTCGATATCCTCCTTTAGGACTTTATCCGCTTCCAAACGAAGGGCTTTCTTTATCTCCGCCACGTCCGCGCCGTTGTTGGCTTCCACCACCCTTTTCATCCTGTCTATCGCCCAGAAAAGGTTTACCGCCGTGGGGCGCGTTTGGCCCATCACTTTGCATATTTCGCCAAACTCCTCGGCGAACTTCCCGGCGTCGTCAGTATCTATCGCACCGGCTCCAAGGGCGATTCCCCCGGCCGCAGTAACGCCGATGGCTGGCGCGCCCCGTACGACCATGTCCTTTATCGCTTTTGCCACTTCGATATAATCCTTGCATTCGATAACCACTTCTTCGGTGGGCAAAAGCCTTTGCTCGATAAGGAGAACGTTCCCGTTTTCCGCAAATTCGACGGTCTTTATCACAATGCCTCCATAATTTTTTTCATTACTACTTCCGTTTCGAGTCCTTCAATAAATACTTTTTTCTGCCTGCCGGTTTCGCCTTTCACTATTGCAATCCTGCTTTTGGGCACTTTGAATATTTTACCCAAAAAATTTATCAGCGCCTTATTCGCCTTGCCCTCAACCGGAGGGGATGTAACTTTTATCCTTACCGATTCTTCCGTTATGCCGGCAACCTCGTTCCTTGACGACGAAGGCGTTAATCTACACGCCAGTACACAGCCGCCCCTGGCGGGCGAAACCGCGGCCCGCGCCATGCTACCCCATCCGCATGGCAATGTCGTGAAGCGTCCTGACGACAAAAGCCTGCAGGAAGATAATCGCAAATATCGCCAATATCGGCGAAAGGTCAAGGCCGCCCATCGGCGGGATGCGCCGCTGTATCGGACGGAGGATCGGATCCGTTACCGTAATCAAAAACATCACGATCGGATTTCTCGGATCGGGCGATACCCACGAAATAAGCGCGCGGATTATAATTACCCACATGGCGAAGGTCAGCAAAAGGTCGAGTATCGTCGCCAGCGCGTCCAATAGGTTGGAAAAAACAAACATCAGCCGCCAAGCTCCTTCGATCTTTTATATGCCGCGGCAACCGCGCTAAAGATAGTTCCGCGCAATCCGGCCTCCTCCAGTACGTGAAGCGCGGCAACCGTCGTTCCCTGAGGGGACATTATCCTCTCCTTCAATTCGGCCGGATGCACCTTCGTTTTTATGGCGAGTACAGCCGCGCCCTTTACCGTCTGTTCCACAAGAACGCGTGACTGGTCGAGCGTAAGGCCGCTCTCCACGCCCGCCTCCATAAGCGCCTCCATTATAAGGAAGATGTACGCGGGGCCGGAACCCGATATGGCGGTAACGGCGTCCATCTTATCTTCGCTTACCCTTACCGTTATGCCAACCGAATCGAACAGCTTCTCCACCAAACTGAAATCTTCCTCCGTAACCGCCGGGTTGCCGCACACTGCGGTAACGGACTGCCCCACCTGCGCGCACATGTTCGGCATGGCGCGCACTATCCTGACCTTTACGGAACCGGCGATAGCGGAAATCCTGACGCCCGCCGCAATGCTTATCACCAGCGTATCCGGGCCTATCGACGGCGCGACGTCTTCGAGGATATCGGGAAGTGCCTGCGGCTTTACGGCAAAAAGAACGATGTCGTTTTCCCCCGCGGCTTTTTTATTATCGGTAGTCGCGTTCACCTTGTACCGTTTTTTAAGGTAGTCGAGCCTGTCTTCGCGGATGTCGGTTACGGTGATGAGTTCCGGTTTGCTGAAACCCGAGGCGATAAGCCCGCCCATCAGGGCTTCGCCCATAAAGCCGCCGCCTATAAAAGCTATCTTTTTTTCTTCCAACGTTATCTCTCCCCGAAAATTCCGGTTCCTATGCGCACGTGCGTGGCTCCCTCTTCCACGGCCACCCCGTAATCGCCCGTCATGCCGTAGGAAAGTATATCCATCGTCGCGTTTTCCAATTTCATATCGATTATCCCGTTCCTTATCTCCCGCATCCTTTTGAAGTAAGGCCTGCTTTTTTCGGCATCCGCTGTAAAGGGCGGTATTGCCATAAGGCCTTCTATGCGAATGCGGGGAAGACGCGCAATCTTTTCGGCTTCCTTCGCAACCGCCAAAGGCGCTATTCCGTGTTTTGTCTTCTCTTCCCCAACGTCAACCTGAAGAAGAACGGGAAAGTCCTCCCCCTCCTTCAGCCTCTGCGCCGCCCGCCTGCTTATTTCCTCGGCCAGTCCGTAAGAATCGACAGAATGGACAAGGCTGAAAATATCAAAAATGTATTTTACCTTATTTTTTTGCAAATGTCCGATGTAGTGCCATTCCACCGCGTTGCCCAGTTTCTCGAACTTGGCCCTGGCCTCCTGGACGCGGTTTTCGCCTACGACCCCGATGCCGCACTCCAAAGCGGCGCGGATTGCCTCCACGCCGACGGTTTTGGTGACGGCTATAACAGTAATCTCTTCCGTGCGCCGGCCAACCCTTTCGGCGGCTTCGGCGATATTGCGCTTTATTGTTTTAAGGTTTTCGGAGATGCGGTCTTTCAATGAGCCTTCTTCAAAATCCATGAACGCGATTATATACCAGCGGGAAAATCGGAATTGCGCGTTTTCTACGAGTTCCTTAACCGGGCCGGTTTTTGCCACAACTCATTTAAAGCGCTTTTTCAGCTCCTTAAAAACTTCTTCGGGCATGACATCGTGTACGGCAAGGGCTACCAGCGAATGGAACCAAAGGTCTGCCGCCTCGGAAACAATCTCGCCGCGGTTCTTGTTCTTGCAGGCCATGACTAACTCGACGCTCTCTTCGCCTATCTTTTTTAGTATGGCCTCCTCTCCCTTGTCGAACAAACCCGCAACGTAGGAGCCTTTCGGGCGTTCTTTCTTGCGCTGCTGAATAACCTGGTATATGCGGGGAAGAATATTTTCAACCGATTCCACCGGCTCGGACGACAGGTCTTCCTTGTCGTTCAGTTCGGTATAAAAACAGACCTCGTTCCCCGTATGGCAGGCGGGCCCGGCCGCTTCGACTGTTACAAGAATCGTATCGTTGTCGCAGTCGTAAAAGATCTTTTTTACCTTCTGGACGTTGCCGCTCGTTTCACCCTTTTTCCATATCTTCCCCCTGGACCGGGAATAAAAGTGGGTATAGCCTGTTTCGCGGGTCATTTTAAGGGTGTCCAGGTTCATGTAGGCCAGCATTAAAACCTTGCCGGTCTTTTCCTCCTGCACTATCGCGGGAATCAAACCTTTCGAATCAAATTTAAGCTCGGTCATATTCATTACCTATAAAGATGTTTCTCTTAGGAGCGGCGATTCCTGACTCCTTCCATGCATTTTACTTTATCTTGCATACACCCTTTCATTGTCATGCCGCACTTGATGCGGCATCCAGGCTCTTCTGGATTCCACCTAAAGGCGACAAGCCCGCTTTCGCGGGAATGACAGCGATGCTGTGTGCAAAATTAGTTGAAACGCTCTAGCGCACGTAATTCTATCAAACCCTTACGGGAATGTCTTTTTCTTTCAGGTATTCCTTTACTTCACGCACCGTATATTCGCCGAAATGGAATATCGACGCGGCAAGGGCGGCGTCCGCGCCCGCCTTCGCAAAACCTTCGTAAAAGTGCTCCAGATTGCCGACCCCTCCCGACGCAATTACCGGAATATCGACGCCATCGCAAATAGTTTTGGTAAGCTCTATGTCGTAGCCTGTCTTCGTGCCGTCCCTGTCCATGCTTGTAAGGAGTATTTCCCCCGCCCCGAAATCCCGCATCTTTTCGGCCCATTCCACCGCGTTGAGGCCGGTGGAGTTGCGTCCGCCGTGGGTGAATACTTCCCAGCCGCCTTCCACGCGCTTCGCGTCGATGGCAACTACGATGCACTGCGTACCGAAACGCAGCGCGGCCCTTTTGATGAATTCCGGGTCGTTTACGGCGGCGGTGTTTATCGCAACCTTGTCCGCCCCGGCATGGAGCAAGAGGCGGATATCCTCTTCCTCGCGTATCCCGCCGCCCACCGTAAGGGGCATGAATACCGTATCGGCCGTCCTTTCCACCACGTCTATTATCGTGGAACGCTTTTCGACGCTGGCGGTGATATCAAGGTATGTAAGTTCGTCGGCGCCTTGTTCGTTGTAAACCGCCGCCTGCTCCACCGGGTCGCCGGCATCGCGCAGGTTAACGAAGTTTATGCCTTTAACTACCCTGCCGTCCTTTACGTCCAGGCATGGGATGATCCTTTTTGTAAGCATTAGAATTCCTTTATGGCCCGCGCGGCGTCTATCGCGCCCGTATATAGGGCCTTTCCGATAATAACGCCGTCCACGCCTTTTATTTCCGAAAGTTTATAAAGATCGTCCATCGAAGTCACCCCGCCCGAAGCTATAAGCGGAAAACGGCTTTTATCGGCCATAAGGCGCATTCCTTCTATGTTAGGTCCCTGCATCATGCCGTCGCGCGCAATATCGGTGTAAACGATCCCTCCCAGCGGCCACCCTGCAAGACTTTCCGCAAGATCGAGGGCCGAAACCGAAGATGTTGTCGTCCATCCGTCGCCAGCGGCCATGCCGTCCCTCGCGTCGATCCCCGCAAGTACTTTTTCCGGGTAGGCCTTGGATATTTCGCGCGCGGCGCCGGGATTTTTTATCAGGAGCGAACCTAAAATAATACGCGCAAGCCCCATTTCGATGTAGCTCGCGGCCGTTTCGATATTGCGTATTCCGCCGCCGAGCTGGACGCCGCACTTTACGCTTTTGCAGATCGACCTTATCGTCTTTTCGTTTTTCGGCTTTCCCTCGACGGCGCCGTCCAGATCGACTATGTGTATCATCCCGGCGCCGGCATCTTCCCATATTTTGGCCTGCGCGACCGGGTCATCGGCGAAAACGGTCTCCTTTTCCATATCGCCCTGCTCCAGACGGACGCAACGCCCTTGTTTTAAGTCAATGGCCGGTATCACAATCATCATGGAAGTTTACTTCATAAGCTCCTGAAAGTGCATGAGAAAAAAGGCATTTATGAATGAATTTGATACTTTTCAACTTGGTGATATAATGGGTAAACAGGTATAAAAAGGAGATTGGGCGTTATGGCAGTAGCAGAAAAAGGCAAGGTTGCCGATAAGAAATCCGGTTTCAAGAAAAGTATCCAGGACGACGTAAAACGAGACAAGCTCGGAGATATGCTTCGCAAGGCGGGGCGTATAACCGGCCGGCAGTTGAAGAACGCCGAGGAAATCCAGAAGAAACAGCCGATGTGGCTCGGCCACATCCTAATCAGGCTCGGCTACGTCACGGAAGACGCAATCATCAATTACATGGTGCGAAACATGGGCGTTCCAAGGACGGATTGGAAGACCGTAAAGCCCACCGCAGACGCACTGAAGTTGGTTAAATACGAAGACGCAAAAGAGTTTTCCCTCATGCCGGTAGAAACGGACGGCACGAACATTATGGTTTCAATGCTCGATCCGACAAACTTCAAGGGGGTCGAGTTTGTTGCGGCCTCCACAAAGCTGTCCGTTAAGACGCAGGTAACCAGCCTCAAGGAACTCGCCGAAGCGTACAAGGCGCACTACAAGATTGCGGATGACGAATACAAAAAGCTCTTCCCCGCCGAAGAGGAAGAAGAAAAGCAGGATAAGAAAGAGGAAGAAAAAGAAGTTACTTTCGACATGGGCGATATTATCGACCAGGCGGGCGAGGAACTGGACATATTATCAGCCGACGAAGAGGAAGACGACGGCGGCATGTCGGCCAATGACGCCGGGATAGTCAAGCTGGTTAACGGCTTACTTGTAAAATCCGCAACGACCGGCTCGTCCGACATCCACATAGAACCTTACGAAAAGAAATACAGGGTCAGGTACAGGAAAGACGGCACATTAAGCGAGGATATGATACTGCCGTTGCAGATGAGAAACGCTATCGTCTCCAGAATAAAAATCATGGCGGGCCTGAACATCGCCGAAAAGCGCGTCCCTCAGGACGGAAGAATAAAAATAAGGATAAGCAAGTCGAAAGTAGTCGATTTTCGCGTATCGGTACTTCCTACCCTGTTCGGCGAATCTATTGTCATGCGCCTTCTCGATCCGGGCGGACTTCAGATCGATCTCACAAAACTCGGGTTTTCGCAGAATTCGCTGGCTGTTTTCAACCGCGCCATCAGGAAACCGCAGGGGCTGTTGCTTGTTACGGGGCCTACCGGTTCGGGCAAAACCAACACGCTCTATTCTGCAATCAACTCGCTTAACACGGAAGACGTAAAGATACTTACGGCGGAAGACCCCGTCGAGTTCAACTTCGAAGGCATCAACCAGGTTCTGGTGCGCAACGAAGTGGGGCTGACGTTTGGCGCGGCCCTCAAGGCTTTCCTGCGCCAGGACCCCGAAATCATACTCGTGGGCGAAATCCGCGATTTAGAAACGGCGGAAATCGCGCTAAAGGCTTCTATCACCGGCCACGTCGTCTTCAGCACCCTGCATACCAACGACTGCCCGTCAACGGTCGCGCGCCTTATCGACATCGGCATCAAGAGCTACATGATCGCCACCGCACTGTTGGCAATTATCGCACAGCGGCTTTTCAGGAGGATTTGCGGAAAATGCAAGCAGGAAATAAAGATGCCGCCTCCGCAGGAGCTCCTCGACGCCGGTTTCCTCAAGGAAGAGCTTCCCACCCTCAAACTGCACAAGGGACAGGGATGCCCCCACTGCAACAAAGGTTATAAAGGGCGCGTGGGCGTTTTTGAAGTCATGGAAACCTCCGAGCAGATCGTAAAGGCCATTACCGCGAGTGTGCCGGAAGAACAGCTAAGGAAGATCGCAATAAAGGACGGCATGATTACACTGCGCCGCGACGGACTGGAAAAGGCGAGGGATGGCGTAACGACCCTCGACGAGTGCTACCTGCGCACCATCCTGCAAAAAGAGGCGTTGCCCGCATACCTGCTCAACCCGGACGAGCTTATTTTCGAGGACGGCGACCTGATCATACGCGAAGGGAACACGGACAAGAACTTCTACCAACTTTTGCAGGGCGCCCTCACTATAATTAAAAACGGGCGCATCGTCGGCGAGATTACCCAACCGAATGATTACTTCGGGGAAATGTCGGCTCTTATGAACCAGCCAAGAACGGCGACAATCAAGTCCAAGGGCAAGAGCATCGTAAAGGTCTTCCCCGGCGACAAGCTGGAAGAAACGATTAAGAACTACCCCGATATTGCGCTTAAGGTTATCAGGTCGCTCCTTGTACGGCTCAATGAAACGGACAAACTTGTCTCACGGGGGTCGCCCAGAGCCCAGGGCCGTTAGTCCGGCGTTTTGCTGTTAGAATAAGGCCCATGAAAATACCAAGAGTGTTCTTGTGCCTTTCTTTCGTCTTCGTTATGGCGGCCGGGCAGCCCTCCTTGGCGCAGGAGCAGGGCACGATGCCGCTAAGCGTCAGGGAAAGCCTCCTTTCGGCGCTCGAAAACAATTTTGAAATCATCATCGGGAAATCCGACCCGCTGATAAGCGAAGAAAAGATAAAGATTGCCGAATCGGCGTTCGATCCCAAACTTTTCAGCAAGGCCGAGGCGGGGGTAAGCAAGTCGCCGAATACTTACGCCGTCGATTCGAAAAAGGAAACAAATTCGGGCGAAAATTCCGTTTCAGTAGGCCTTAACCAGACGCTGAAATCCGGCACCAGCTACGAACTGTCCCTGAACCTTTCTCAAACAACGTCCGATTCGCCGTCCGCCGCAATAGACCCCGCATATACGCCAAGCCTTAACCTAACGCTAAACCTTCCTCTGCTAAAAGGAAGCGGCAGCGAAATAAATACAACACAAATAGCCATCGCAAAAAACACGCGCGAAATCTCCGATCACGAATTTGCAACAAAGGTCATGGAGGTCCTTACACGGACGCAGAAAACATACTGGAGCCTGGTTGCGCTTAACAAGGAACTTAAAGTGC
>JAZFVB010000103.1:0-6217 GCA_036447515.1 Nitrospinota bacterium | reverse complement strand
GGCCCGCCGTCGGTTATTCTGAACATGGCTTTTTTGCCGCTGTAGTCGTACTGTACCCTCAAGGTACGCCGATTGTAGGGGGGCATTTTTGATCTTTCGGCTATAAGACGGTCAAACCGTTCAAAATCTTCATCTTTCAGTTTTGAAGGAACCTCCAGGTTTCCGTGAATCATCGAATTGGTTATTGCCTCTTCCAGGGCAAGCTCCACCGCGCCCTTTTTTACGCTTCCGTAAATATCCTCAATGAGATCGGTAAGGTAAAGCGCCGTTGGGCGTATCGTCTCGATATTATTAGAAAGGACCACCTCTTTGCGCTCCACCATTACGAACTCGCTTATGCGCGTCAGTAACCGCGTTTTTTCCACTTCCTTTACAGCGGTTGAAAGTCTGCCTATTATCTCCGATATCTCGTCCTCGTCCTTTATCCCAAGATTGCCGGCCTGTTCCACGGCGAATGAACGTACCTGCTCGAGCTTTTCTCGCTCGGCCTCAAGCTCTTCCTCCCTGGCTTTTTTCTTTTCCTCCAGGACCCGGGCGGTTTTTGAAATACTGCCGACAAGGAGATTGATCTCCTCTGTCCGAGGTAACGGGAAATCAAGGTTGAAATCCTCTTTCTCCATGCGCGAGATGTTTTCGGCAATCGATTTTACGGGGGCAAGTACGTCCTTGGCAAGGAGAAAATAAAAGAGGATTGCCAGCGAGGCAATTATTATGATATCGCCAACAAGGTCTCTTAACAGCAGTCTCATGGAATCGGCCCGCAGGTCGGAAATATCGAAAACGAATTCCCCAAGCCCCATCACCGTCCCGGGCGGTATAGGCGCCCCGCTTAAGTCAATGTGGCATTGGCCGCACCTGCGGCTTGAAACAAAGGGAGATACATACCTGAAGACAGTGCCGTCGACATTGGAGAATTCCTTAAGCTCTCCATTAAGTATATCCACTTCTACCTTATCCCTCGGCAGCTCTCCCTCCCTGTCGCCGAACTGTTTTCGGACGTATTCGCTCCTTATCATGCGGAATTTGAAGTCGCGCACTTCCTTGTATGTATCGATCACATCACGAATGGCCGTAGGATTACCGGTGTTCATCATGGTTCCAAGGATTCCGGTGCGCACAAGCTGGGCCCATTCGCGGGAGTGATTGAGGGACGATTTCAAATCCCGGTCATAAAGGATTGTCACCAATGAAACGGTAACGATGGCAACGGATATAATCGCTACAACAATAAACCTTCTTAATAGCTTTGATTTTAAGGAAGGCAGCTTTTTACCGTTTTCCATACCAATACCTTTTTAGTACGGTTTCCTATCGGCAAGGCGGGAAAAATCCGCAACGCAATCGCGCGAACGGACAATACTCATCTTAAGTAAGCCTCCCTAATCGAACCTTCTAAAAAACCGCTTACTCAGTTCCGTTATCGGTTTACAATAAGTGTCAATCTAACACGGACGGCATAACGCCTTTTACTTTTCTTTTTTGCTCTTTTCTTTTTTACCGGTCTGTGGCGACCACTGGACTCCGGGCGTGTTCGGGTCCGTGGGGACTTTTGCCGTATCCCAGCCAAGTTTGCCTTTAAGGTAAAGGTCCATGCTTTGCGCGGCAATTTTGGCCTGTCCCATGGCCAGTATTACGGTGGAGCCTCCCGTTATGGCGTCGCCTCCGGCAAAAACGCCTTTTTTCGATGTCTGGCACGTCTTTTCGTCGACCATCATTACTCCCCACTTGTTTATAACAAGCTCCTTATCAGTGGAGGGAATGATCGGGTTCACGTCGCACCCAAGCGCAAAAATCACCGTATCGATTTCGTCAATGAAGAATTCGCCGGTTCCCTTGGGCCTTCGCCTTCCGCTGGCGTCCGGATCCGAAAGCACCATCTTTTCGCACTTTATTTTTTTAACGAAGTTGTTTTCGTCCGCGAATATCTCGACGGGGTTGGCCAGCCATTTCCAGTTAAGGAACTCCTGTTCGGCGTGTTCTACCTCCTCTGTCCGGGCGGGAGCTTCCTCCCTTGAACGCCGATAATAGCATGTAACGTCGGCGCCTAGCCTTTTCGCCGTGCGCAGCGAATCCATGGCCGTGTTCCCCGCGCCGACTACGCCAACCCTCTTGCCTTGCAGCACCGGGGTGGAGTATTTGGGGAACTCGTTGGCCTTCATCAGATAGACGCGCGTAAGGTACTCGTTGGCCGAATAGACCCCGTTCGAGTTTACGCCGGGAACTTTTAACATCTTCGGCAGGCCCGCTCCCGAAGCGATGAATACCGCGTCGAATTTCTCTTCTTCCAGCAGGTCGTCCAGTGTAAGTATCTTGCCGATAATCATGTCGTAAACGAACTGGACGCCGATTTTTTCGAGCATCCGTATGTCATCGTCGATGATATCGAGCGGAAGTCTGAAACGGGGTATGCCGTAAACCATTACTCCGCCGCCTCGGTGGAACGCCTCGAAAACAATAACATCGTGGCCCTTTATCTTCAGTTGGTAAGCGGCCGTCAGTCCGGCGGGACCCGCGCCGATTACGGCAACACGCTTGCCGGTGGAGGGCGGTATTTCCGGCAAGGTAAACGTTCCGTTTTCCATTTCCCAGTCGGCAACGTAGCGCTCCAGGCATCCGATGCCCACGGGCAACGCCTTTTTGCCCACAACGCACGGCGCCTGGCACTGCTTGTCCTGCGGACACACACGGCCGCATGCGGCGGGCAGGAAGTTGGTTTCCCTTATCTTTTTAGCCGCCTGAGCCATCTTCCCTTCGGTAATCAGCTTGATGAAGGCGGGAATGTCTATTCCGACCGGGCATCCCGGTATGCACGAAGGCTTTTTGCACTGAATGCAACGGTTGGCTTCCTGCATCGCTTCTTCCTTGGAGTAGCCAATCGGCACTTCCTCGAAATTTTTTATCCTTTGGGCGCCGTCATTCAGAGGCATTTCCACGTAGGGGATTTTCATCCTTTCTTTTGTGCTGATTTCCACCATTACCCTGCCTCCTATTGCTCTATGGCCTCGAGGGCCTCTTTTTCTTTTGGAACGAACATCCTCTGCCGCTTCATCAACAGGTCGAAATCGACTTTGTGGCCGTCGAAATCGGGGCCGTGGAAGCAGGCGAATCTGGTTTCGCCGTCAACCATCACGCGGCACGCTCCGCACATTCCGGTGCCGTCAACCATGATGGCGTTAAGCGAAACGTAGGTCTCTATGCCCAGCGGCTTTGTCATATTGCACACGGCCATCATCATCATAGGCGGCCCGACGGCCAGAATGTGGCTGATCTTTTCTCCCTTTTTCAGCAGTTCCTCAAGCGCGTGGGTAACGAAACCCTTGATGCCGTCGGAACCGTCGTTGGTGGTAATGAGCACCTCATCGCAAATCTCTTTGAGTTCGTCAACCATTATGAGAAGGTCTTTTGATCTTGAGCCGACGATTCCCACTACCCTGTTGCCCAATTTCTTAAAGTCGCGCGCAGTCGGAATTATCGCGCCGGTGCCGTAACCGCCGCCGACGACGACGCAAGTGCCTTCATGCTTTTTAACGTGCGACCTCTGACCCAGCGGACCGACTATATCGGTAAGGCACTGACCGACGTTCATGGCGTTTATCTCACCCGAAGTCCTGCCGGCGGTGGCTATGATGACATTGATAGTTCCTTTCTTCTCGTCCCACCCGGCTATGGACAGCGGTATGCGCTCGGCGAACTGGTGCGGACGGATTATGATGAACTGCCCGGCCTGCAACTTGCGGGCAATAAACGGGGCCTCTATTTCATAATAAAAGGTGTTGGGGCTAAGCTCCTTTTTGACCATTATCCTGAAAGACTGCGTATAACGTTCCTTCAGAGTTGAACCGGCCTTGCACAACGGCAGGAACTGCTCGGCCTCGTGCCTTACTATGAACGCACTGTCCCATTCGCGCCGTTCGTCGTTGCCTAGAAGCGAGCTAAAGGCCTTGAAACACTTATCTTTCTGGTCGCTTGCCAGCAGGCCTTTTTGAAGCATCTTCCCAAGAGCCCGCACCGCCTTGCTGCGCGCAAGCGAATGTTTGTCCGCTACGGCCTCGAAAGCCGTATCGAATAACTTGAGCCTTAGCGTTTCGTCGAAATGGTTGGAGCCGATCCAGCGGACCAGCTTTCCAATAGCGTATAACGCTTCGGCGCGAACCTGCGGGTTTTTCGACTTCGCGGCGACCACTATTTCCGGCATCGCTTTCAAAACGACAGGATCGCGGAAAAAGCCGAGCGCCGTGATGATGTTTATGATAGCGCCGTCGTCTTCCCTGTTTGCGTCCATGGCGTCCATCGTCTTCCTTAACGCCTCTTCGCCGTTTCTGGCTATTATCCGGCTTATGTGCGCCGCCGATTCGGAATCGGCCTCGATCAGCTCTTTAAGCATGAACGGGACAACCGCCGCGCCGAATCCCGCAATCACCTTTTCCGCGCGGGCGGCCAGCTTGATCATCTCCGTCCTTCCGGCGTAGTCGTGGTAAAAGAGGGTGCTGAAAGCCGCGGTCAGCTCGTTCTTTTCCTCGTCGGTGAGGTCGGGCATCTGCGCGGCCTGGTCGAGCGCGCGCCTTATCGAATCCTCGCTGTCAAGATTGACGTTTTCAACTATATTTTTTATTTGTCCGGTCATAATTCACCTTTCAAATCAGGAATCACCAGTTACTTCCCCCTATAAAGAAAACAGAAAAAATAGGCTTTAAATTATAAACCATCCTTGACGACCACGCCACCGCATAAATTACTGCCAATATATTGACCACAGACATATGTAACAGATAGGGGTCATTTTATCGGCTCCCATAACCTTGTATCGTTTAGGTTGCAAAATCTCAAACAATACATGGAAAGAGGAGAGCCGATGAATATAAAGTTAATAGACAAACAGCTTAAATACAACCGCAATGAGAGAATCCGCAAGCGTTGGTGGTTTTTGAAATCTGCACGGCTAAGCGGCAATGTCAGCGGTTACTGCCGTCGTGAAGGGGTGAAACGGAGTTATTACCACTTCTGGTTCAAGAGATTAAGGGATTCCGGCTGGGATATAAGTTCGCTGTCGGAGCGTTCCAGAAGACCCAAAACGAGTCCGAATCAGACATCAAGGAGAGTCGTTGAGAAGATTAAAAGAGATCGTAAAAAGGAGGGGCGCGGGGCGTTGGCGATAGGAGCAAAGCTTAACCTTCCAGCCTCAACAGTCGGCAAGGTTTTGAAACGGGAAGGTCTTATACTCGAAAAGAAGGTTCGCAAAAAACGGAAAAAACATCCAAGACGGTACGAGCTGGAAAGACCAGGCGAGATAGTGCAGGTCGATGTTAAGTATGTCCCAAAGATTTCCGGTCGGCAATATTACCAGTTCACGGCGATAGATGATTGCAGCCGTTGGAGGTATTGCAGAATCTACCGTGACAAGAGCGTTGCTTCTACCAAACACTTTGTTATGGGGTTGATTGAGGAGACTGCGTTTACCATAGAATGCATCCAGACCGACCATGGCTCCGAGTTTACGAATACGATATTTGATTCCAACTGCACCGTATCAGAAAAGGCCAGAGAGCATGTTCTTGACCGGATATGCAAAGAGCGTGGCATCAGGCACAAGCTTATTCCTGTGGGGCAGTGCGAGGTTAACGGGAAGGTTGAGCGGAGCCACAGGACGGACGAGCAGGAGTTTTATGCAAGAACCAAGTGGCGATCATACACAGAGCTTGGGGAAAAGTTTAACAGATGGCTAAGGAGGTACAACGAAAGAAGGCTACATGGTGGGATTGGCTGGAAAACACCAGCTCAATTCCTGAAAGAAAAAATGGCGCAACCGACGGCACAGACTGTTTGACATGTCCGTGGTCTCTACATATTTAGCGGTTATTCTCCCTGCGAGACATCGGAAGTTTCGCTATCTGTTTTATTTTCACCTGTTTTACTTTCAATTGAAACGGCTCCGCTTCCGGCCTCCACGCTTTCCTCCGCTTTTTTGGGAGGCCTGTTTTCCGGCGGGATTGCCGCGCTCATATGATTGATGAGAGTTTCCAAAGTACCTTTCATCTCGTTCCTTTTGACAATGTAATCCACGAAACCTCTTTCCAGGAGGAACTCGGCGCGCTGAAAGCCTTCGGGGAGTTTCTGTTTTATCGTCTGCTCGATTACCCTCGGCCCGGCAAAGCAGATAAGCGCGTCCGGCTCGGCAAGAATTACGTCGCCAAGCATCGCGAATGAAGCCGTAACGCCC
>JAZFVB010000102.1:0-4422 GCA_036447515.1 Nitrospinota bacterium | reverse complement strand
CAGTCGCCTCTTTTCGGGCGCGCCGTCCTTATGGCCGAACCTGCGCCCGATGTGGCTCATGTCTATCCCCGCAATTACGCAAACTTTATCGCCCAGCCTTTCGATTCCTTTCGACAGCGCGGCTATAAACTTGTCCACCCGTTCCTTATTGAAAACCGGATGGTCCAGCTCGTCGATATTTTCCGGAAACGAAAGGAGGATGGGGACTATTTTCCTCGGCGGGTTTTCGCCGCCGAAGAGTTTTTGCAAAAAGAGAACCTGGAATTCCGCGGAGTGCTCCGACCTGTGTGCGAACTGGTTTTCGTAAATCGGCTCGCCAAAATCCTTTTCGAGGTTTTTTAGGAACTCCGCGTCTACCGGGCTGGTTCCGATAGGCGTTTCGAAATCCTTTTTTACGCACGCAAAGAAATCCTCCGCCAGCGTGTGCCCTATTCCAAGGATCACGAACGTCTCTGCCTTTGAATCCTTTATCTGCGAAAAAGCCGCGCCGAACGTTTCGCCGCCCGCGTTCAAATCTATATGCGGCGCGACTATCGCGAAAGGGCTTTTTCCTTTTCCGTTCGATTTGCCGTTAAGATAGCCGTCGAGCTGCTTTGAGAGTTCGTCGGGATTTTCCGGATAACTCCTGCCGGCAAGGGACGATTTCCTTACGGGCATATCGGCGAATTCCTTGACGGTTTTTTTCATGTGTTTTTGAAAATTTTCGTTTTGCAAAAGATAGGCGTTGTCCAGCGAATCCACAAGCTGCCGCATTTCCTTCAGCTTGAGGCTGGCTTTGTACGTCTTGTTGAACTCATTGAGGATTTCCTCCACGGTATTGTGGCCGTTCATATTTACGATGATCATGTAGGCCGCAAGCGTAATGGTGAGGCTGTTTTCGGAAAAACTCTGCGGGTCGCGCAGAAGTATCAGCTTTTCCCCCTCGTGCTCCACGGGGAAAGTATCCACGGGGCGCATTACGGGTTTTTGATCCTTGAACTCCATCCGTTACATTCTAATGAATTAAACGTTACTTAGCCAGCCCCGCAGTTGTCCGCCCCAATAGGCGGTGTTAGACTTGCCTGATGGAAAATTCGGCGGAAAATAAGGATTTTGACGTTTCACTTGTAATTCCCACTTACAACGAATCGCTGACCATAGAAACGCTTATAGCGGAAGTAGCCGCCTCTTTCGTAAAAACCGGAGCGTCGATTGAATTCGTGGTGGTGGACGACGACTCGCCCGACGGCACCGCACAAAAAGCGGAGTCGCTAAAGAACGAGTACGACGTGAAGGTAATCGTAAGGAAAAAAGAGCGTGGGCTGGCAACGGCGGTTGTGCGGGGTTTCAAGGAGGCGAGCGGCGGGCTGCTTGCAGTTATAGACGGCGACATGCAGCACCCCCCCGACACCATTACGCACCTTTATCTGGACATGAAAGAACACGGGGCCGACATGGCGGTAGCAAGCCGCAAGGTGGCCGGCGGCGGGACGAAGGACTGGGAATTCCACAGGTTGATAATATCCGAAACCGCAACGCTGATAGCCAAGTTCATGCTTCCGTTGTCACTTTTCAAGATACGCGACGCAACAACCGGATGTTTCATGTTCAAAAGGGAATGCGTCGATTTTTCCAAACTGTCGCCCAGCGGCTTCAAAATATTTCTGGAGGTGCTCGTAAAGGGACGTTTTGCAAAGAAAGTGGAGATCCCTTTCCTATTCAACCAGCGTTCACTGGGCAAAAGCAAACTTACGTTCAAGCAGAACATAATTTTCATTTATCACCTGATAAGGCTGGGGCTGGCAAGCGGGGAAATAGCGGTTCCCGCGGGGATAGCGGCGCTCATAGCCGCATTGGTGTTCATGTTTTTTTGAATTGATAATTCCCCGCGGCTTGTCGCGGGGTGTGTAATTCGCCGAGACGCGGGGTCGCATACCCTGTGTCGAGGCGCCTTGCACCTTGCACCTTGGAAGGAGGGAGGCAGTGAGCGAAGCGAACGCCGGAAGGGGGAAACCCCATCTAAAGGGTTTCCCCCTCCGGGTTGTTTTGGACGGCAATTCCGAAATCAAACAGCCCTCGTCAGGGTACCGGTATTCGCTTGATCCGTTCATCCTTGCCGATTTCATTTCGGAAAAACGAGTAACGCGCGCAATCGATCTTGGGACGGGGAACGGGATACTCGCCCTTCTCGCGCACACGCTTTACCCGGAAGCGTTCTTCATGGGCATCGACATTCAGCGCGAACCCCTTGCATACGCAAAAGAAAACTTCGCCGGGATTGCAAAGAGCGTTTTCGTTCGGGCAGACATCAGGCAGGCGAATAAACTGGTTAAGCCGAACTCGTTCGACCTTGCGATGAGTAACCCGCCGTACAGAAAAGCGGATTCGGGCAGGATAAATCCGGCGCGCGAAAAGGCGATAGCGAGGCACGAAATAACCCTTACGCTTGATGAACTGGCGGCCGCGGCGTCCCATTCGCTAAAAGACGGCGGGGTCTTTTACGTAGTCCACCTAGCCGAACGCAGCGCCGAACTTCTGCATACGCTAAAAATTCATTCGCTGTCTCCAAAAAAAATCCGCTTTGTTCACAGCCGGGAGGATGAGGACGCGTTCCTTGTGCTGGTAGCCGCCGTAAAAAAGGGAAAAAACCCCGTAACGGTAAAACCTCCGCTTACCGTCTATAAAGGGAGCGGGGGATATTCGGATGAGATGAAGCGGATATACAAAAGATTCGGCCATGAAGACTGACGTTAAAAGGCCGCTGGTAAAGATTCTCGTCATAGCCGGGCCGACGGGCGCCGGCAAAAGCGAGACGGCCGTAAAAGTTGCCGAAAAAATCGGCGGCGAAATAATTAACGCCGATTCGATACAAGTTTACCGCCATTTCGACATCGGTTCGGCAAAAGCTTCCGAAGAACTTCAAAGGCGCGTGCCGCATCACCTTATCGATATCCATGAGCCGGACGAGAACTTTACAATGTGGGATTTCAAGGAGGCGGCGCAAAAACTATTTTCGGAGATATCGTCGCGCGGTAACGTCCCGATACTTTGCGGCGGCACCGGGCTTTACATTAAAGCGGCCATCGAAAACCTTGACGGCGGCCCGATGCCCGACCCCGAAATGAGAGAAGAACTACGGTATGAAATGGACAGCGAAGGTCCCGCATCGATGCACGAAAGGCTGGTAAAGATCGACCCGGACGCTGCGGCGAAAACTCACCCCAACGACAGGCACCGGATATTGCGCGCGCTGGAAACGGCGCTTCTGCCCAAAAGAGAGCCGGAGTCTTCACCTGGACAAAAAACGCTTACCAACAAAACGCCCGACTATAAGAACATTTTTTTCGTTCTTTGCGGACCGAGAGAAAAACTGTACGAAAAGATTAACGCAAGGGTGGAAAAGATGCTGAAGGCGGGATGGGTGGAAGAAACAAAATCGATACTCGCAAAAGGTTTCGACGGCGGCTTAAAGCCTTTCCATGGCCTCGGGTACAGGCAGATAGCGCTACACCTGAGGGGCGAGCTGGGGGCGGACGAACTGGCGGAAACGATTAAAAGGGAAACGCGCAATTACGCAAAAAGGCAGATCACGTGGTTCGGCTCCGTAAACGGTTCGATATGGCTGGACAGCGTGTCATCTTATACGGGCGCCGAAGGAACGGAAGAAGCGGCGGCTTTCATTGCAAGGTATTTTAGAAATATATGAAAGACGGGAAATGTAATTCAATAATAACCAATGGGGAAAATTTGCTTGATGTTTTTACTGGAATTGGTAGAATTTATTAAACAAAAAGGGGTTGAGTGACGTTAAATGGGTAATATCGGTTCATATTTATCTACCGAATAAGAGGAGATGACCATGAAAGAGGCGCTTGGATTTACAATCATTTTATCTATTTTTCTTTTTTCCGCTTGCGGTGGCGGAGGTGGTAGTAGTTCATCAACCCCTCCAAACGCACCATCCGGACTAAGCGCTACATCCGGTGACAGTCAGGTTACTTTGAGTTGGAACAGGCAAACTGATGCAACCTATTTTAATGCTTATTGGGCCACAAGTAGCGATGTTACACCATCGAATGGGAACAGGATTAGTAACGTCACCGGGATTTCATATACTCATGAAAGTCTGACAAATGGAAACGGGTATTATTACATCGTAACCGCTGTAAACAGTGATGGTGAGAGTTCCGCCTCCGGTGTTTCAAACGCCATGCCGCTTGCCGGATTGACCAATGTGCCGGATACCACATCGAATGTAGCTGGGACTTCCGGCGACGCACAGATTACAATCAGTTGGGATAGTGTTACGGGCGCAACTTCCTATAACCTCTACTACGATACTTCCTCCGGCGTAAATACAAACACCGGAACGCAGGTTGTGAATGTGACAACCCCATATATCCTTACCGGACTTACGAACAACACAACCTATTATTACATTAT
>JAZFVB010000101.1:0-7789 GCA_036447515.1 Nitrospinota bacterium | reverse complement strand
CTCTTTGGCGCTTTGGAACCTTTCGTTGGGGTCTTTTGCCAGCGCCTTTTTCATGAACTGATCCATCGCGGGCGGCACGTCCATCGTAAGCTGTCTGGGAGGGATCGGCTCTTCGTTCACCACGCGGTATATGACGCTGGTTAGCGTTTCGCCACCGAACGGTTTTTCGCCGGTAAGCATTTCGTAAAAAAGAGCACCGAGGGCGAAAAGGTCCGCGCGTCCGTCTATTTTTCTTCCCTGTATCTGTTCGGGAGCCATGTAATTGGGCGTGCCAAGCACGGTGCCGGTGGCGGTCAGGTTGGAGTCGGCAAGCCTGGCAAGGCCGAAATCGGCTATCTTAGGTATTCGCCCTTTTAACATCATAATGTTGGCCGGTTTGATGTCCCTGTGGATTATTCCTTTTTCGTGGGCCGAATCCAACCCATCCGCTATCTGGCGGACGATATCGTAAATCTGGTCGTAGTCCTCAAACTTGCTGCCGTCTATCATGTCCTGCAGGTCGCCGCCCTCCAGATACTCCATGGCGATGTATGCCAGGTCGCCTTCCTCGCCGACGTCGTAAATGGTAAGGATGTTCGGGTGGCTCAGCTGTCCGGTTGCGCGCGCTTCCACAAGAAATCTTTCCCGCGCCTGCAACTGGTCGCCCCCGCTGACTGCCTGCTGGAAGTTTATAACCTTAAGGGCCACGGCCCTTTGAATTTTAGGATCGGTGGCTTTGTAAACGACGCCCATTGCGCCACGGCCGAGTTCTTCGGTTACCTCAAACCTGCCGAGTTTTTCCGGAATCATGGTTTAGATATATAGCGTTTCATAAATTATTGCCTTGCTTTCTGCCCTTACCGTAAGAACCCTCCCCCTTAAAAAGGGTAAATGACTTCATTTATAAAAGTCTATATTCTTGTTTTATGTATGTCAAAGTTTGTGTTGAGCCTTTTCCGATACGGCGTCTATTGTGATCTGATTTCTCCTGTGAGGGGGCAATATCGGTTTACAAAATAAACGGCTGCCAATCACGCTATTGCAATTCGCTTTGCTTGATAGTTATTAGCCAAGCAAAAAAAACCCGTGGCCAGGCGTCTTGGAATGGGAAGTGGATTTGCGGTCTTCATCCGATTTTTACCGGCCGTCGCGGCTGATCCGATTTGCCGGCGGATGCGCTATACGGGAAAAGCACCTTTTCGGGAAATGTCTTTTGCTTAACGGGATCCGTGCGGCCCATACCGAAAAAATTTCCTTCAGGGCCGTAAAGCCTTACCTTGAAACCCTCCTTACCGTTCCATTTTATGGGCAGGCCGCTTGAAAGATCGCTGTATTCCCGCAGGGAGACGTCCATATTGGGCAGGTGGCTTACCGGGAAGTCCATCGGCAAAAGCCATTTTTCCGGGTCGTCTTTGAGTTCGTCGATCTGTTCGAGAGTGATCGAGCTTTCCGCCAGAAAAACATGCACCTGTTCCCTGGTCAAACCGCCCATATGCGCAAGGCATCCGATTTCGCGCCCGATATCTTCGCACAAGGTTCGTATATACGTTCCCTGCGAAACCACGGCGGTAAAGACCGCGCTATCGCCCGCGAATTCGTTAAGCTCGATGGAATGCACCATCACCTTTTTCCCTTCGCGTTTTACGTCGCCGCCTTTTCGAGCGATACGGTAAAGGCGCTGGCCGTTTATTTTCTTGGCGGAATACATCGGCGGAATCTGCATGATTTCTCCCTTGAACTTTTCCAGCGTCTCCTCCAGGCGTTCTTCCGTAACGCCTTCCACAGCCGCGTTTTTTACCACCGCGCCGGTGGAGTCCTGCGTATCCGTTTCGCCGCCGAAAACGATCCGTGAGCGGTATTTTTTCGGAACTTTTTCGAAGTACTGAAAAAGCTTTGTCCCCTTTCCAAGTCCCACGGGAAGTATGCCGGACGCAACGGGGTCGAGGGTTCCCAGGAAACCGGACTTTTTGCAGCCGGTGATCTTTCTTATTCTCTCAAGAGCCTTGTTCGAGGTTATCCCCGTGTCCTTGAAAAAGTTTATGAATCCGTCCATCAGCAAGCCGTTTATTCTATATCCTCTTCGTATTTTTCCGCCGGTTTTTCTTCAAGTGAATTCAGGATGCGGTTTATCTTGTCACTCTCCTCCGGCGAGCGGTCCCACTTGAAGCTGAGTTCAGGAAGGTACTTCATGCTAATCCTTTTGCCGAGCTGTTTTCTTATGAAGGATGCGGCCCTGACTATCGCCTTGAAAGTGCCGGCCATTTCCTTGTCGGTGCCCATGGGCGATATGAAAACGTTGGCATGGCGCAGGTTGCCGGTCACCTCCACGGCGGTAACGGTCACGAAACCGACGCCGGGGTCTTTCACCTCGTCGCGGATTATCGCGCTTATTTCCTCCAGCATGAGTTCCCTAACCCTGTCGGCCCGTTTGTAGGAAAACATGGTCGTCCCCTCCTTTAAGTTCGATCATCGTTTGCGCATCGGCTATTTTGGCCTCGGTCAGGCCGTCGATAAAATTGATTATCTTGCCAAGCTGCCCTTCGAGGTATACGCGGTCGCCGCTTACGGCGGAAATTCCCAGCGCCGCCTTTTGATATAAGTCGTTATCCCCCACTTCGGCTATCGAAACGTTAAAAGTGTTTTTTACACGGCTTTTAATTCGGTTAATTACAGACCGTTTTCCCTTTAGCGACCTGTTGCCATGTATAAAAAGAGTTATCATGCAGGTACCGACAAACATCTTGACGTCCGATCCCATATCTCCTCCCGGTTTGCCCTGCCCGGCCAACCGCATCGCAGGTTAAAGATAGTATATCAAACCCCAGCGGCCGGTTGCCCAAATAAAAAATTAAACTGTCACGTTAGCCCCCGGCGGAGTCATTTGCAAAAGACTTCGCCGTTGTATGGTCATTTGCCGGTTATTGCCGAAATTTCGGCTGCGGCCCTTTTCGCGCCGTTTGCGCCTATCAACTGTCTGCCGTTTTCCGCCATTGCGCTCCACCTTTCCGTGTTGCGCACGAATTCCCCGATGGCGTTGAGTAGCATTTCATCTGAAATCTCCGATGCGGCGCCCGCAAAAATCCCGGCGCAAGAATCATGGTACGCCTTTGCGTTATCAAGCTGGAATTCGTCCGTAACGAGCAAAAGGAAAGGCAGTCCCGCACAGGCAAGCTCCATGCACGTTACTCCGCCGGCGGTTATCGCCGCGTCGCATTTTCCCATCAGCAAAGGCATTTCATTTGTGCTGGATATTACGTCGCTTGGATGGCTCAACCTTTTCACGTCCGGCAACCCGGCGTAAAAGCCGCCCAGAACGGTAATATGGAAATCTTCTTCAACCGAATCGAGCAGATCAAGCACGCGCCGCGTCTGGTTTTTTGCATCCGTACCGCCCATCGTAACCAGAATGCCGGGCGGGGCTTTGGATGGACCGCTCCGTGAGACGCCGCCGAACGCCGGGTCTATCAGCGCGTAATGCGGCCCGGCAAGTATTTTGCCCCCGAAATCCGCATAGCGCGAAGAGTCCGCGGAGGGGTTGTGGTTTATTACCATGTCCGCATGGTAATAGTGGGAGTACACATCGTCTAGCGCTATCACGACGTTTCCGGCGTCCTTAAGGGCCGCGCGGTAGGCGTCGTCCACCCCGTATGAGTCGAGGACCGTTACTGAAGAGCCAAGACTCCCCATATAAGTTAAATGTTCCGTGACTGTTTCCCGCGAGGCCGACGCCTTAACAACCTTGAACGTAAAACCCTGCGCGCCAAAAAAACTTTCGACAGCGCCATCCGCGCCTGCGCTTAAAAAGAAAATTTCGTGCCCAAGTTCTTTAAGGGCTTTGCCAAGAACCGCGCAACGCTTAAGGTGGCCGAAACCGAGTTTTTTTGAGCCGTCGGCCCTGAATACGATTTTTTTGTTATCGGGCACTTAGCTTTTTTTATCCGTGGAATTCGCGCTCTCATGCGCCCCGGCGCGCGTAAGGTAGGCATGAATAAATTCCATCAGTTCGCCGTCCAGCACCTTGTCCACGTTTCCGGTTTCCACCCGCGTACGCAGGTCTTTTATCATGCGGTAGGGGTGCAGCACGTACGAGCGTATCTGGCTGCCCCATTCGATAGATTTTTTGCCGCTTTGGAGCGAACTGATCTCCTCTTTCTTTTTGCGCCGTTCAAGTTCGAACAGCCTCGCCCTTAGCACCTTCATGGCGCTCGCGCGGTTTTTGTGCTGCGATCTTTCTGCCTGGCACTGGACGACTGTTCCCGTCGGCATGTGGGTTATCCTCACCGCGGAATCGGTTACGTTTACGTGCTGGCCGCCGGCGCCGGAGGAGCGGTAGGTATCTATTTTCAAGTCGGCCTCGTTTATGTCGATATCCACGTTATCGTCGAGCTCGGGGAAGACGAAGACCGATGCGAACGAGGTGTGCCGCCGTTTGTTGGCATCGAAAGGGGATATCCTTACGAGCCGGTGAACGCCTATTTCAGCCTTCATGTAACCGTAAGCGTAGTCGCCGTTTACGGCAACCGTAACACTTTTTATTCCGGCCTCATCGCCCGGCTGATAGTCCAAGATAGAGGTTTTGTACCCATGCTTTTCGGCGAAGCGGAGGTACATTCGCATCAGCATCTGGGCCCAGTCCTGCGATTCAGTGCCGCCCGCTCCCGGATTGATCGTCAAGATTGCGTTGCCTCGGTCGTATTCGCCGGAAAGGATGAGTTTTACTTCCAGGGCTTCAATGCCGGCCGCCAGCGTATCTATCTCTTTGTCCACCCCGCTTATGACTTCGGCGTCGTTTTCCTCGCGGGCAAGTTCGAACAGTTCCCCGGCGTCGGATATTTTGGAGTCTGCTTTCCGCCAGTCATTCACAAGTGACGAAAGCCGCGCTTTTTGCTTTAGAACTTTTTGGGCGCTGTCGGGGTTGTCCCAAAAGGCGGGATCGTTAGCCTGCTTTTCTAATTCCGCTATCCGTTTTTCTTTTTCGTCGAGGTCAAAGAAAACCTCTCAGTCTTTGAACCCGTGCGGCGAAACCGTCAAGAAGCTGAACGATTTCTTCATGTGAGCGTTCCATAATATTAGACTCTTGCGCCTTTCTTGAGCGCCTTTTTGTATTTTTTCATCACTTCTTCGTTGGCCTTTATAAGGTCGGTGATGTGACGCAACGCTCCGTTATATATGTTTTCCTGCATTAAAAAGATTACGGCCTGGCCGGCGATGGTTGTAATGCCCCTGATGGCAGGCAGTCGGAGTTTTTTGCTCATTACCTGTTTGACAATCTTGCCGACTTCCTTGTCGGCGAAAAGCTCCGAATCTTTGTACATGTAAGTGCATTTAACGTAATCACGCTCTTTGATTTCGTTTACGTTTGTCGAACGGATTATATTTTCCATTTTCACGTCGATCGGTTTCTTCTTGCCTTTTGCCGTCATAAGGTCTCTTACGTTTTTGAAATATTTTTCGTTTAGCCCCTTTTTGGGAAGTATTTCCTGGGGTATTTTGGAGCTTATTTCAAAATGCACGCCGCCCTGAACGAGTTTCGCCTCGCTTATTTCATAAGTGATTCCATTTATAAAGAATCGATCTTCTTTTTTGGGCTTGTGCTGATCGCACATCTCTTTTCGCAATCCGTCTATCGAATCGTTAATGGCCCTATAGAAAATCTTGTCCTTTAAATTTCCCAAGCAGTCTCCAATATCCTTATATTCAGATAGTTACCTGTACGCTAGACACACCGATCCCACCGGAAAGGTAGCAAATCTTTAGAATTAAGTCAACTCTTTTTGTAGTATAAACAACTTGAGCATGAATATTTCTCAAAAACGATCAAGGGTGTTGGGGCTGGATTTCGGCGCCAAAAGGATAGGGGTGGCGGTAAGCGATCTTCTTGGCCTGACCGCCCAGGGACTGTGCGTGCTCGAGCGCAAGGGAAAGAAAAAAGACGTTCCGGCAATAATGCGGATAATTGAAGACAACGAAATTTGCCTCATAGTCATCGGCCTCCCCAAAGGGCTCGGCGGAGGAAAGGGCACCCTGCAAAACGAGGTAGAAAATTTCGGCAGGCGTTTGGAAATGGAAACGGGAGTTCCGGTTGAATATTACGATGAAAGGTTCACAACGGTTCAGGCCGAAAGGGTGTTGATCAGCGCCGACGTTTCAAGGAAGAAAAGGGGGCGTGTAATCGACAAGATGGCGGCACAGCTTATACTTCAAGGCTGGCTTGATACGCATCCTAAAAAAAACGGGTAATACATAGCGGGTAGCCGAAAAAGGCCGTCCCGGACTTTTCCAGCTGCGGCAGTTTCGCTTTCTGTTTTATTTTCAATTGAAGCGGTTCCGCTTCCGGTCTATTACGTTGAGTAACCTTTTGCGTATCCTCACCGCATCCGGGGTTATTTCGGCAAGTTCGTCGTCGTTGAGGTATTCAAGCGTCTGCTCCAGCGACATCCGCCTCGGCGGCGTGAGCTTTATCATGTCGTCGGCGGACGAGGTTCGCATGTTAGTGAGCTTTTTACCTTTACAGATGTTAACCACAAGGTCCACGGTGCGGCTGTTTTCGCCTACCACCATTCCTTCGTACACGTCCGTGCCGGGATCGATGAAGAGCGCGCCCCGATCCGAGAGCTTGTCCAGCGCGTAAGCCGTTGAGGTTCCATTCTCCTGGCTGACAAGGACGCCGTTGGTGCGGGCGGGTATGACCCCGACCCACGGGATGTATCTGTGGAACGTATGGCTGATGACAGCGGAACCCCTGGTCTCGGTCTGAAGGTCTCCGTGCATGCCCAGCAGTCCGCGGGCGGGAATTGTGAACTCCATTCTCGTCCTTCCATCGGGCATGGACGCCATGTTTTTCAGTTCCCCCTTTTTCTTTCCGAACTTTTCTATCACCTTTCCGCCGTAAATATCGTCCACGTCGACGATAACGAACTCCTCGGGCTCCATCAGTTTTCCGTCCACTTCCTTGGTGACGACTTCCGGCCTGGAAACCGAGAGTTCGTATCCCTCGCGCCGCATCGTCTCTATCAGGATGGAAAGGTGCAATTCACCGCGCCCCGACACCTTGAACGCGTCGTGTTTGGCGCTCTTTTCAACCTTCAGCGCGAGGTTGCTTTTCAGCTCCCTTTCGAGCCTATCGCCGAGTTGGCGTCCGGTAAGCTTACTGCCGGAGCGCCCCGAAAAGGGGGATGTGTTTATGGAAAAATCCATCGAAATGGTCGGCTCGTCAATGACGACGGTTGGCAACGGTTCGGGCATTTCGACGTCTGCCAGTGTTTCCCCTATTTCCAGTTCCTTGCACCCGGCGATCATAGCGATATCGCCCGCCTCTACAACATCGACTTCGTTTTTTCCGAGACCGCTGAAGGCGTACAGCTTTACAACCGGAGTTTTTATAATGTCGCCGTTAAGGTTTATGCGCGCGATCTCCTGCCCCACGGCGACGCGCCCGCGGTTTACCTTTCCGACAGCCATCCTGCCAAGATAATCGCTGTATTCGGCGGAGGTAATGAGCATCTGGAATGGCCCGTCGGGTTCGGCGTTCGGCGGATCGACCTTATCGATGATGGAATCGAGAAGGGGGGCCATGTCTTTTCCGTCAACATCGCTGTCAAGCGAGGCGACCCCGTTTTTTGCGGATGCGTAAACTACATGGAAATCAAGCTGCCTGTCGTTTGCGCCGAGCGAAGTGAAGAGGTCGAATATGGCGTCCAAAACTTCGTCGGGCCGCGCATCGGGCCTGTCTATCTTGTTTATCACCACCATCGGCGCAAGGCCCAGCTCCATCGCTTTCCTTAGAACAAACTTTGTCTGCGGCATCGGG
>JAZFVB010000100.1:0-5056 GCA_036447515.1 Nitrospinota bacterium | reverse complement strand
GTCGACGAGCCGATGGTCGGGCTCGATCCGCACGGGCACATAATTGTGAAAAGAATGTTCAAGGAGTTTTGCGAGGCGGGGTCGTCCATTTTTATGTCCACCCACACGCTAAGCGTTGCCGAGGAACTGTGCCACAGAATAGCCATATTGGACAAGGGAGAGATAATAGCGATCGGGACGCTAAAGGAACTGCAATCGAAGGCGAATATGGAATCCGGGCGGCTGGAGCCGATCTTTTTAAAGCTTACCGAACCGATGTCGCCGACCTCCTAAGATATCGGCGCGTCGGTTTTTCCCGATAAATAACAGAAAGTGTGATCTGGGTCACATTATTCCAACCGGGCTTGATGTAGTATTTAGAAATAGTATGATAAAAGGAAGAATTGGCGAACGCCGGATTTGACAGAAAACCAGTTATATAAACCTTTATAAGCGTTTAAGCTGCTTTAAAGGTGTCATAAAACTTTAAATTTTGAGATGCAATAATTGATTATAGACATGGATAATGACATCATTGTCGAACTAGAAGCGCTAAAGGAAACCGCCAAAAAAGAATTCCACGACATTTCCGATACGGAAAAGTTGGTTAATTCCTTAATAGACGTCGTTAACCGGGCTATTGAAATATCGGGGCACGTGGCCGGAAAAAACAAGGGCAGGATTTTCCGCATAGGCGTTACCACGCTGAACAATCAAAACATCCTCGCGCCCATACTCGTTGTCCGCAAGGCGGCGCTTAGCGAAAAGATGTTTCTGGATACTTTTTTCCTGATGCCCCTGCAGAACACAAGCCTTGCGCCTCTTTTGGAATCGATGCGCGGCGATTATATAAACGATATGGAAAGGCACATGAACGATGAACTGGCAAAGGGGCGGGTCTCCATTTCTTCGCAGATCAGCCTGAAGGAAAAGATAAAGGCGAATATGCGTTTCCCTTATAAAACCGGAAAAAATTCGGGCTTCATCTTTTTCTCCGGCGACACGAGGGGGATGTTTAACGAGACGATTTTCGATTTTACGCAAGACCTGATTCATACTTTCGAAAACGTCCTTGAAGTGTGCAACGACCTTGACGCCCTTATTGAGTGGCAGAACGATTCGATAAAAGAGAAAGGGCCCGCGACGGAGAATTACGAGCTTTTACGGCACATTCAGAAAAAGCTTGAGCCGGACGACGACGAGATTTCCAAAAGCAAGAACATGGAATTTTTCCATATGTGTTTCCCATGGGAGGGGCATCCGAGCGGAGACCTGCTGAACGTGTGGGACATCAATGGCAAAAAGGCCGTTCTTATTGCCGACGTAACCGGCCATGGAAAAGAGGCGGCGACAATAACAATTTTCCTGAGGGGGCTTTTTCTTCGTGAGTCCCATTTTAACGAAAGCTCGAAAAGGGTTATGGAAAAAGTGCACGGCCAGCTTCGGTCTTTCATTGAAAAAAGATTCCATAACCCGGACGCCCTTTACGCCACCGCATTTTACGGCGTATATGATCCGGCCGAACGGACGTTTGAGTATTGCAACGCGGGACACCTTCCGCCTTATTTGCTAAAGGCCGGCGGGAACGGGAATGGGGTTACCGGGCTTGCGACAAAGAACATGCCGCTCGCCATGCCCTTCGAAGAAAGCTATAACGAAAAATCGATCCGGCTTGATCCGGGCGATATTCTGGTTTTATATACGGACGGCGTAACCGAAACGGCTGACAACGAATATGAACTCTTCGGAAAGGAGCGCCTTATCGAGTGCGTTTCCGAATTCGCGGAAAAACCGATAAGTGAAACCGGCGAAAGAGTTATCTATAAGCTTAAAAAACACGCGGGGACTCAACCATGGAACGACGACGTAACGCTGTTATTGGTGAAAATAACCTGAAAAAACTCTGTTGTATTGAACCTTAGTTCGGTATCTGGCGGGTAATCACACTCCCCGACCGGGCGTTTCGGATATTTTTTTTAAAAGCTCTTCAATCGTGCGCACAACACTTACGCTCGGGAAGGTTTTAATCTTCTCTGCATTTTCGAGGTCGATGGGCCGAGGGTATATTTCAAGGGGCTTCGTCGCGCCCATGCTCATCACGGTTTCCTCCGTATCGGTGGGCAGGACGATAATCGGCACGCGGCTCTTGCCGCACTGTGCGAAAAGGGTGGTTATCATCGTGTCGCTTATGCCGCAAGCGAACTTCGCCACGGAGTTCGACGTCGCCGGCGCAATCACGAAAAGGTCGTACACGCCGGAGGCAAACGCCACGCTCGTTTTAGTGGAGAACGTGGAATCGGTAATAGGCGTGACCGGCGGTTCCAGCGAATAAACGTCCAGAACCTCCATGCCGGCGGGCGATACGAAAAGGTCCGCGTTTTCCAGTCCGCCGAACGCATCAAGCGATTCTTTCAGCAGGTGTCCGCCGCCCGTTATTCCCCACGCGATTTTTGCCACATTGCCTCCGTTCAGGTTTTATGCATAAAAGATCATATCAGGAGTCCACGCGAAATGCTCTTAACTACCTTAATTAACAATTGCACCAAATAAAATACTTGACATTACAGTCCTCTAGGCAATATAGTGAATATAGTAACTATATTAACTATATTAGTTAGGAGGTAATTATGGAACTAGAGAAAATTTACATCGACTTTGAGGTTCATAAAGAGATTGAGAAGAGGAGAAAGTCATTTAGTGAAACACCGAACGATATTTTGAGACAGGTTTTTAGCTTACCCGAGGTTAATGCGGAAAATAAAATAGAAAGTAAAAAAAATAGTCACGCTGATTTTATTCGTAGAGGGATTAAGCCTGGTTTATATACAAATGGGATTTTGCTTCCTAATGGAATGAAATTGAAGAGTACGTTTAGGGGAAGGAAGTTTGAGGCTGAAGTGAAGAGCGGGAAAATTGTCTATAGTGGAAAAACTTACAACAGCCTCTCGGGTGCTGGCTGTGTTGTTACGGACGGGAGCATCAACGGTTGGGCCCTTTGGCACTATTTTGATGAAAAAACTAATAGGTGGAGGCCGTGTAAGAATTTAAGGCAAAGTAAATAAACATGCATTTTAATGGAAACTGTTTGAAGCGATTAACCGCTTCACACCCGGCCTCTGCTGTATTAAATTATAGGGATGGAGGGAACCGTTAAGATTTCCAAATCCGACGTTCTGTTGGTAGTCGACGTTCAGAACGACTTCTGCCCGGACGGCGCCCTTGCCGTGCCCGACGGCGATTCGGTAGTGCCCGTTGTTAACCGGCTGGCAAAGGCGTTTGGCCGCGTGATCCTTACACAGGACTGGCACCCGAAGGGGCATCTTTCATTCGCATCTTCGCACGAGGGCAAAAAACCGATGGAAACCGCCGAACTCTCATACGGAATCCAGGTATTATGGCCCGACCACTGCGTGCAGGGAACGCCGGGCGCGGATTTCCATTCCGGTCTCGAAACGCACCGCGCCGAACTGGTGATCCGCAAAGGTTATAACCGCGAGATAGATTCGTATTCCGCTTTTTTTGAAAACGATAAAAAGACCCCCACCGGCCTTTCCGGTTACTTGAAGGAACGCGGCCTTACTCGGATTTTTATCGTGGGGCTCGCCACCGATTTCTGCGTCTTCTATTCCGCGCTCGACGCAAAAAAGCTGGGCTTCGATCTTTTCGTTATCGGGGACGGATGCCGAGGCATTGACGTTGAAGGCTCGTTGGAAGCGGCATGGAAAGAGATGGCCCGCGCCGGCGTCGGAAGGATCATGGAGAAAGACGTTTCCGCGTGAAAGTCATGGTGAGAGCCGGGGTGACGGCAGGAGTCGAACCATGAGTGCGCCCACCACCCCGCTCTTTACCGATCTCTACCAGCTCACCATGATGCAGGGCTACATGCGCACGGGGCTTAACAAACGGATGGCGTGTTTCGATCTCTTTTTCCGAAACAACCCATTCGGCGGCGGCTACACGATTGCGGCGGGGCTTGAAGACGCGCTGAAGTTTTTGCAAAACCTGCGCTTTTCGGAAGATGACCTGGAATATCTGGCAAGCGTGAAATTTTTTAAAAAAGATTTCATCGACTACCTGAAAAGTTTTCGTTTCCAGGGGGAAGTTTACGCCGTACCGGAAGGCACGCTCGTCTTTCCTATGGAGCCGATATTAAGGGTTCGCGCCCCGCTGGACCAGTGCCAGCTTGTCGAGACGGGACTTTTGAATATCATAAATTTCCAGACGCTCATCGCCACCAAGGCGGCGCGCGTATGCCAGGAAGCCGGAAGCGCGGAGGTCCTTGAGTTCGGCCTGAGGCGCGCGCAGGGGCCGGACGGCGCGCTTACCGCTTCGCGCTCGGCGTACATCGGCGGCTGTACCGCCACTTCCAACGTGGAGGCGGGCAAGGTTTACGGGATACCAATTGGCGGCACGCACGCGCATTCGTGGGTGATGGCTTTCGAAAGCGAGTTGGAATCTTTCCGCGCGTTTGCCGAAATCTATCCCGATAATTCCGTGTTTTTGGTAGATACATACAACACGCTCCGGAGCGGCGTACCGAATGCCGTAAAGGTCGGCCTGGAGATGAAGGAAAAAGGCAAAAAGCTTTTGGGCATCCGGCTCGACAGCGGCGACCTGGCATTCCTCAGCGTGGAGGCAAGGAAGATGCTCGACGAGGCGGGCCTTACCGGCGTTAAAATATTTACCTCAAACGAGCTGGACGAACACATCATCCACGATATGAAGATTCAAGGCGCGGCTATAGACGCCTACGGCGTGGGCACCAGGATGATTACCGCCAGCGGCGAACCGGCCCTTAGCGGAGTTTACAAGATGTCGGCGATGAAGGACGGCGACGGCGAATGGCTGATGAAGATAAAGCTGACCGAGGGCTTGAAGAAGGGCACACTGCCGGGTGTAAAACAGGTGTGGCGGCTACGCGACAAAAAGGGCGAGATGATGGCCGACATCATGGAACTGGAAAGCGCAAGGCCGGACTTTGAAAAGGGCGTGTGGGGATACCATCCGGCGGTGGAATACGAAAAGAAGTTTTTCGGCAAAATCGAAAAGGCCGAGTTCCTTCTGAAGCCGGTTTTTA
>JAZFVB010000099.1:0-5486 GCA_036447515.1 Nitrospinota bacterium | reverse complement strand
ATAGCCGCCCGGCTTTTTAACCACGGTGCAAACCGCTATAAGCTCGGCCTGAAATTCTATGGCTATATCCTGAAAACATTTCTCGGTGTCGCATTCGATATTTTCCCTGGATTCTTTTTCGAATATCTCCGTGACCTTGGCGTCAACGTCATCGCCTGAGAGAACGGTGTACTTTTCACTCAGCCCACCGACAATGGCGGCTCTATACGACCGCTTATCGAAATCGGATAATCCCGGCCCCTGCACCTGCATGACGACAACGCGCTCCTTGGGTTCATCCTGTGCGAGCGCGGGTGACGCGATAAGCACTATGCAAAGCGAAAGTAACAGACATGTTAAGCGGTTAATAATTATTCTCCCCTTAATGACTGGAAGTATTATATCGGGGCTTCTGGAAAACTCCAATAACAATATTTATCGGTGATGTATTAATTCTTGTGTCAGGCAAAGGAAAGGGGTACCCCTAAATGAAAACAACAATATTTATAGGAGGTACCCCCGATGCCACAAAGGGCAATTATCACGAGTTTGCCGGAAGCGATGAACGTAGTCAAGGAGATGAGAGTGCACGATCCGGAATGGAACCGATCAGACTGGCGCAGCGACGCCAACCGTGCGCTTAAGGCAATTTTGGAAGATCGGATGCGTTATGGCATAGACAATTATCTTGACGAGTTATCCCGCAACGATTCATTGCCGGATCGCCGCAACGGAAGTTACAAACGTTATCTTCTAACGGAGCTTGGAGAGGTAGAGCTTGATGTTTTCCGCACAAGGCGTTTCAGCGCGGCAGGCGTGATAAAAGCCTATGCCAGGCGGTCTGAAAGCGTGGACAAGATGATCCTTGGCTGTTTTTTATTGGGGCTATCCACTCGCAAGGTTTCCGAGGCGTTGTTGCCGGTACTGGGCGAGCGGGTAAGCGCGTCCACGGTAAGCCGCATATCAAAGATACTGGATGAATCTGTGGCGGCTTTCCACAAACGAAAGCTGAAAAATATTTACAAGGCGTTAATCTTTGACGGCGTTGTTCTCTCGCGCAAGACCGGCGCGGGCGCGCTTAAAAGGCCTGTTCTCGTCGTTTTGGGAATAACCCATGACAACAAAAAAGAGGTTATAGATTTCCGTTTGGCGGCCTCCGAGAGCGAGAAGGAGTGGGAGATGTTTTTAAACGACCTTTACGACAGGGGCCTTACGGGCGAGGGTGTTGAGATACTCTGCGTTGACGGCGGCAAGGGCCTTTTGGCCGCCTTCCCGATCGTCTACCCCGATATCCCGGTCCAACGCTGCTGGGCGCATAAGATGCGCAACATTACCGACAAGGTGAGGAAAAAGGATCGTGAGATGGTTAAGAAGGGATTGCATAAAATCTACAATGCCGAAAATATCACCGCAGCACGGAGCGCCGCCCGCAAATGGGCAGATAAGTGGAAGGGCGTTTACCCTAAGGCCGTTAAGTGCCTGCGTAACGACCTTGACGATCTGCTGGCTTTCTTCAAATTCAAAGACCCTGACTGGAGAAAGGCGACGAGAACGACAAACGCTATCGAAAGGAGGTTCAGGGAAGTTAAAAGGAGAACGAGGCCTATGGGAGTGTTCAGCGATAAAACGAGCATGGAAAGAATACTGTTTGCGATATTTACGAGGGAAAATAAATTACAGGGAACTTTTACCCCTTTCCTGATGACACATAATAATTGACATTACCGATGATACCCGAAGGCGCCATGATTCATGATTATTGAATCCGGACTCCCGGTTTATTTGCGAGAACCGGTTTTTTTGTTCTTTTCAAGGATGGCTCTGCTCCTTCAGGAAGATGGAGCAATCCCTTGGCCTTTTGGTAAATTCCCTCTGCGTCTATGCCGAACCTCTTCCGGCTGCTTTCCTGCGTCGCGTGTTCGACAAACCTGTCCGGAATGCCGAGCGAGGCTCCGTTAAGCTCCCCAAGCCCGACCTTCCGCAATTCCTCGAAAACGGCGGAACCGAATCCGCCCATCAGGGCGTTCTCCTCGACGGTAAGCGTGGTGCGGCACCTCTTTGCCCACAAAGCTATCAGGTCAGTGTCCATCGGTTTTATGAACCGCGCGTTTATTACGGCTACCGAATAGCCTTCGCGCTCCAGCCTTGCGGCGGCCTTGTCGGCTTCGTGCACACGGTCGCCGATGGCGCATATGAGCAGGTCGTTGCCCTCGCGGATGAGTTCGGCCTTGCCGGTCTTAAGCGTTTTATAGGTCTGATCCAAGGGAACTCCTACGGCTATCCCTCTTGGGTATCTCACCGCACAGGGGCTGCCCAGATTTACGGCGGTATATATCATATGCCTTAACTCGTTTTCGTCCTTGGGAGCCATTACCGTCATATTCGGTATCTGGCGCAGATACGAAATATCGAAAACCCCCTGGTGCGACAGCCCGTCGTCGCCGACTATTCCGGCGCGGTCGATTGCGAACGTTACGGGAAGGTTCATTATGCAGACGTCGTGCAGTATCTGGTCGAAAGAACGTTGCAGGAACGACGAGTAGATGGCAACCACCGGCTTGAAACCCTCCGTGGCCATGCCCGCGGCCAGGGTAACGGCGTGCTGTTCCGCTATGCCGACGTCGAATGCGCGTTCGGGAAATTTTTCGGCGAATTCCACAAGGCCGGTGCCTTCGCGCATGGCGGCGGTAATGGTCAGTATCTTTTCGTCGTTTTCTGCAAGTTCAACCATGGTTTTGCCGAAAATGCTGGTATATGTGGCTTTTGTGGCCGATCTCTTCTTTCCTGTCGATATTGTGAACGGCGGCGTGCCGTGGAAAGAATCGCTTTTTTCCTCCGCGTGAACGTAGCCTTTGCCCTTGCGGGTGACGACGTGGATAATGCGCGGCCCCTTGAGCTTCTTTACGTTATCAAGAGTTTCCAGCATCACCGGCAGGTTATGGCCGTCTACGGGCCCGTAATATTTAAAGCCGAGGTCTTCAAAGAGCTTGCCGGGAACGAACATTCCCTTCACGGCGTGATCGATGCTCGATGCGAGGCTTTTCACCTGTTCGCCGATGCCCGGAATGCCCGACAGAAATTCGCCGACCTCATCCTTGATGCTGTTGTACCATTCGCCGCTGATGATCCGGTTAAGATGCGTCGATAGCGCGCCGACGTTTTCGGCAATCGACATCTCGTTGTCGTTAAGGATGACGGTAAGATCGGTCTTTAGCGCCCCGGCGTTATTCAGTCCTTCCAACGCCAGGCCGGACGACATCGCCCCGTCGCCGATGAAGGCCACGACCTTGTAGTCTTCGCCCTTGAGGTCGCGGGCGGTTGCCATGCCCAGCGCGGCCGATATCGACGTTCCGGCATGGCCGGTGTTGAAGTGGTCGTAAGGGCTTTCGTCGCGGCTGGGGAAACCGGAAATTCCGCCTTCCCGGCGAAGGGTATCGAAGTCTCCGTACCGTCCGGTAAGGAGCTTATGTGTGTAGCACTGGTGCCCGACGTCCCAGATAATCTTGTCCCTTGAAAAATCGAAAATACGGTGAAGGGCGATTGTAAGTTCCACGACGCCAAGGTTTGGCGAAAGGTGCCCGCCGTTCGAAGCGACAATAGTCACAATTTTGTCGCGCAGTTCGTCGGCAAGGGTCTCCATCTCTTTTATCGAAAAGCCGGCAAGGTCTTTGGGCGATTTTATTTTCGGCAGGATTCCCATCAGTTCATTCTCTTGGATATGAAGTTTGCAATGTCCCTTAACGGATCGGCCTTTTCGTCAAGATCGTCAAGGCAGCCTATCGCCTCCTCTACAAGGTGTTCGGCCATTTCCTTAGATTTCCCCACGCCCAACGCCGACGGATATGTCATTTTCCTTTTCTTTTCATCCGCCCCGGACTTCTTGCCAAGCTTTTCAATTGTACCCTCTACATCCAGAATATCATCAATCACCTGGAAAGCGAGGCCGATTTTTTCCCCGTAGGCGCAAATCGCCCTAAGCTGATCAGCCGCCGCCGCCCCTATGTGCGCTCCGCACTCGACCGCCGCCCTTATCATCGCGCCGGTCTTAAGCCTGTGCATCAGTTCAAGCTCGTCCAGCGCGCAGTTTTTGCCTTCGGACTCGATGTCCATCTGCTGACCGCCCACGGTGCCCCCTGCGCCGACGGCCTTCGTTATTATTCTTATGACCTCCAGCTGAACGGCCGGGTCTGTAATGTGGCCTTCCGGCAGCGGATCGGCTATCGCCTCGAACGCGAGCGTGAGGAGCGCGTCGCCGGCTAGTATCGCCGTGGCCTCGCCGAATTTTAAATGGTTCGTCGGCAGGCCGCGCCGAATGTCGTCGTCGTCCATTGCGGGCAGGTCGTCGTGTATCAATGTGTATGTGTGTATCATCTCGATTGCCGCCGCCGTTGGCAGGGCGGCCCTTCTGCTTCCGTCCACCGCCTCGGTTGCGGCGATAAGCATAATCGGGCGGACGCGCTTCCCGCCGGCGAAAATGGAGTATCTCATCGATTCCAGGAGTTTTGGCGGGACACCTTCGCGCGCAGAGAGGATTTTTTCCAGTTCTTCGTCCACTTCGAGACGGATTTGGTCAAAATGGGAGTTCATCCTGCCCCGCTTCTTCGTCGGGTTCGTCTCCCTCTTCTTCTACCTCTTCGCCTTCCAATGGCTTTGTCGTAAGCTGTCCCTTGTTGTCCTTTACGAGTTTTTCAATCTTCTTTTCCGCCTGGATGAGGTGTTCCTGGCAGACGCGCGTCATTTTTATTCCCTCTTCGAATATCTCTATCGATTTCTCCAGCTCCATTTCGCCGCCTTCCAGAGTGTCGACGATTTCCCCCAGCCTTTTAAGGGCCTTTTCAAACTTTATCTTTTCGCTTTTCATAACGAGCTATTATAGCTTTTTACGGGTTTTCCGCCAATCGATGAATGGATAAATTTGCGGCATCTGAAATATTTTGGTAACATGCGCTTTACAGGGAAGTAAAAATAAAATCGGTGGGCCTGCCGAATGACGGGGGATGGGTCGAAATGACAATAAGCTTTGCCTGTGAGTGCGGACGCCATTACAGCTTAAAGAAAGAAGCTGCGGGAAAAGTTCTTACCTGTCCGGACTGCGGGGCGAAAGTAACTGTTCCGGGAGGCGTCCCGGCGCCAGGCGGTTCCGGCAACATCGAAGCCGCCGGCTCGAGCGGCCTTCAAAAGAAACCTGTAAATCCCAGGTTTTACACAATTTCATTTTGGGGCGGAATTTTTCTGGCTTTTGCCGGAGGGGTGATCGTGTTCATGAATCAAAGCGCCGGTTCTTTAACGGTATTTACGTTTTTGCCTGCGGTGTTTGGCGCTCTTTTGGTGGTTATCGCAAGCACATATTTCTTCATAGTGTTGTTTAGATGCTGGGCGCTCCTTGAAGGGTCTACGGCAAAAATGACGCCCGAAAGGGCCGTCGGCTTCCTATTTATACCGCTTTTCAATATTTACTGGATATTCAGGGCAATAAAGGACCTTGCCGATGCCATGAATGAGTTTAT
>JAZFVB010000098.1:0-7620 GCA_036447515.1 Nitrospinota bacterium | reverse complement strand
AACGGAAACCTCATTTCGAAATTCGACCACTGCCTTACGTGCATGAACTGCGTGGCGAACTGCCCTGCGGGCGCGAACCCCGTAAAGGTGATAACGGCGGCGCGCGCGGAGCTTTTCGCTCGCTCGGAAGATACGGACATGGCAAAGACCGCGTTCAGGATGCTTGCCGAAAAAAGCTCGTTTGGCATTTTCAGCGGGCTAATGGCGGTTGCAACGAAGGTTTTTTCGGTCCTTCCGGCGGCTGATATCTTGCCCTTTGTCAGGGGGGGAGTCAAACGGGTTTTGCCGAAATTCTCATTCAGCAGTCTCAGGGACGGCTATCCAAAGGTAATCCGGCCTAAAGGCGGCAAAAAGCCTGTAATGCGGGTCGGCTATTTTACGGGCTGCATGGCGGACAGGGTCTATCACGACACGGGCCACGCCGTTATCGAGGTACTCAGAGCCGCCGGCGCGGAGGTTGTCATATCGAAAGACGAGGTATGTTGCGGCGCGCCCTCATTTTTCGCGGGAGACAGGGAATCCGCCACGAATGCCGCGTTAAAAAATATGGAAGCGTTCGACGCCCGCGAACTGGACTATATAGTTACCTCATGTGCAACGTGCGGGTCGGTCCTTAAGGAAATTTATCCCGATCTTTTGCAGGGAAGGGGCAGGGCGCGGCGTTTTTCGTCGAAAATCATTGATTTCCAAGAGCTTATAGCAGACAGCCTCCTTGATGAGCTGGAATTCATCGAACCCGAAGGCTCTTTGAAGGTTACATACCACGACCCCTGCCACCTGTTGCGCGGGATGAATGTCAAAGAGGCTCCCCGCGAGATTCTAAAAAAACTTCCCGGCGTCGAGTTCGTGGAGATGGATGGAGCGTGCAAGTGCTGCGGCGGATCGGGGCTTTTCAGCCTGAAATATTATGACGACGCCCTTGAAATAGGCCGAAGAAAAGCGCAAAATATCGCGGCCAGCGGCGCGGATGTTGTGGTAACGGCATGCCCGTCTTGCCGCATGCAGCTTTCCGACGTTATTAACCGATATAATGGAGAGGCAGGCCAAACAACAGAAGTAACGGATGTAACACATACGGCCGCGCTGATAAAAAGCCTGCTTAAAGCCGGCGGGTGAACGCCAAGGGCCAAGGTCGGGCGTCCCGGGTTTTGCCTGTGCTTTTAGCTTCGGGCAGTAACTGATAGACTAAGGTATTGTGATGCTAGGGGACCTTATAAAACAGATCGAAAGGGTTATAGGGCTTGTTCCGTACAAGTACTGGAACGCGCTTGCGGCTACTGTAATAATCCTCTTGGGTGTTGGCGTCGGAAACACGCTGATGACTCCCCCGGAACTTCCCGAAACCGCCATCGCCCAAAAGGAGGGGCAAGATGCGTCCCTTGAGCCGCTAATAAAAAAGGGGAAACCGAAAAGCGTTCCGGCCTCTATCAGCGACGGAAACATTTTCCGCAGCCAGCGCAAGGATACCGAAAAACGGCCTCCCCCGCCGCCCCCTAAGCCCGCGCCAAAACCCAAACCAAAACCCGTCAAGCCGGTCATTGAACCGGAAATAACGCTACGCGGCACCATAATTACCGAAACGAAGCGGCTGGCGATAATAGACGCGAATGTGGAAAAGTTTGAAAGAAAGGAAATCCCGTCAAGGCTGGTTATAAGCGGTGTGTACCAAGGCAAACGGATGAAGAAATGGCCTGACGGCAAATATTACACGGTTAAAGCGGCAGGCAAGGAAACCCTCAAAAAACGGATTTTCAGGGAAGGCGAAAAATATTCCAATATTCTTATGGAAAGGATATTCGAAGACAGAATAGAGGTGAAAAACCTTTCGACGGGCAAAACCGTATCGATCTTTTTTAAAATCGAAAAACCGAAGAAAGCCGGTAAGTCCGCCAAAGCGGTTAAGAAAGCAACAATGACGGGTAGTGCGGAAAAGACCGCCGGTGGAGGGAGCGCCCCGAGTGGGGGAAGCGCCCCGAGTGGGGGAAGCGCCCGGAGTGGAGGGAGCGCCGTTAAAGGAGAAAAGGAATCATCGAAAAATATCAGCGGGGCAAAGACAAAATGAGCGAACTGGGCGCAATTGAACAGGCTTTGCTGGAAGCCGGCCACGTTAACGAAGAGGCATGGAACACAATCAAGGGCCAATCCTCCGCCGGCCGCAAATCCCCATGGAGAACCGCAGTGGCCATGGGGTTTGTTTCCGAAACCGAGGCTCTGAAGATAATATCCAGAAAGTTCAATCTGCCCTTCCTTAACCCCGACGGAATTCCGGAATCGACGTTTGAACTTTCTATGGCGGACGTTTCGCCCGCCTACCTTTCGGAGAACCGCATTTACCCCATACGCGTCGCCGACGACGAGTTCGAGGTGGCGGTTTGCGATCCCGCGTCCATTCCGATGGCCGAGGCGATTTTCGTGGGATCGGACAAAAATTTAAAGGTCTTCCTGGCAACGGAAGAATCGATACACAAGGCGGTGGAAAAAAACTTCGGAACGGGCGCGTCGATGATGGAAGACATAATCGACCGAGTTGACGAAGACTCCATGGCGGACGCCTCGGGGGATATTGACGAAGACCCCGACCATCTGAGCGATCTCGCATCCGGCGCGCCGGTAATCAGGCTTGTGAACCTTATAATTTCCCGCGCGGTTGAAGCCGGAGCTTCCGACATACACATAGAGCCTTTTGAAAAGGAAATCGCCGTCCGTTACCGCATCGACGGCGTGCTTCACAACGCAGAGGCGCCGCCGAAAAAGATGCAGTCCGCGGTAATATCGCGCATAAAGATAATGGCGCGGCTGAACATAGCCGAAAAACGCCTGCCGCAGGACGGGCGCATCCGCACGAGAATAGGCGGAAAGGATATAGACATGCGCGTATCCTCGCTACCCGCGATCCACGGCGAAAGCGTCGTGATGAGGATACTCGACAGGAGCAGCGTGATGGTGGACCTCGACCACCTCGGCTTTCCCCTAACGGAGCTGGAAAACTTTAACGGCCTTATAACCAAGCCGCACGGAATGATCCTCGTTACCGGCCCGACCGGCAGTGGAAAAACGACCACCCTTTACGCCGCGCTCGACAAGATAAACAGTTCCGAAAAAAAGATAATAACTATAGAAGACCCGGTGGAATACCAGATGAAGGGTATTAACCAGATTCAGGTCCACTCGAAGATAGGCCTTTCGTTCAAAAACGGGCTGCGCTCCATAGTGCGCCAGGATCCCGACATAATAATGGTCGGTGAAATCCGCGATTTCGAAACTGCGGAAATAGCGATACAGGCCTCGCTTACGGGGCACCTGGTCTTTTCGACGGTGCATACGAACGATTCCGCCGGCGCGATAACGAGACTTTTGGACATGGGTATCGAGCATTACCTGATAAGCTCCGCGCTCGTTGGCGCGATGGCGCAACGCCTTGTAAGAAAGCTTTGCGGCAAATGCAAACAGGCCGCCAACCCCGATGCGGAAACGAAGAATATGATCGGCGGAGCCGGAACCGTTTACCGCGAAAACGGCTGCCCCGACTGCGCCGGCACGGGTTATCGCGGAAGGGTGGCGATATTCGAGTTGCTGATAATAGACGATACCGTCCGCAACCTCATCCTTAAAAAGACGAGCGCCCATATAATAAAAGAACAGTCCCGAAAAAGCGGCATGATAACGCTGCGCGAAGACGGCTTCACGAAGGTGCGCGGGGGCGTTACCTCCATTTCCGAAGTGGTGAGGGTAACGGCGGAAGAGTCTATCTGATGCCGATATTCACCTACCAGGCCACGGACCCAAGCGGCAAGATGATCACGGGCGTAGTGGACGCGCCGGATAAGGCGGTTGCCGTGGAACTCCTGCAAAAGGACAACTTTTTCCCGATCTCCGTCGAAACGGAAAAAGAACGCCCCGGACATGAAATAAGTTTCTCGTTTTCAAGGAAACCGATTTCCCAAAAAGAGCTTTTAAACTTTACCCGCCAGATGGCAACGCTTTTGCGCTCCGGTCTCGAACTGGACAGGTGCCTGGGAATACTCAACGAGCTGATGGATAAAAAGAAGTCGCGCGAAATTGTGAAATCGATCCAACAAGCCGTTCACGCGGGCGAAACGCTTAGGGGCGCGATGGCTAGGCAGACGGGCGTGTTCAGCGGAATATACCTCGCCATGGTAAAGGCCGGCGAAACCGGCGGCTTTCTGGACAAGGTGTTCGACAGGCTGGCCTATTACCTCGAAAGCAGGCAAAAACTCGTGGAGTCCGTCCGCTCGGCGATTATCTATCCGATCGTTTTGCTGTTTGCGGGAATAATAGCGGTCGGAGTCCTGATGGCTTACGTCATACCGAAGTTCTCGGAAATTTTCGAGACGATGGGGGGAGAGCTGCCCGCAAGCACTCGCTTTCTGGTATGGCTTAGCTCCGGAACGGTGGACAACCTGCCGTGGATAGTCGCGGCGGTGGTTGTTCTCTATGCCGCGTTCAAGACCGTCATGGGTACGGACACGGGCAAAAGGTACCGCGATACCATGTTGCTTAAGCTCCCGATCATCGGCCCCCTTGCCCAAAAAACCGTCGTGGCGCAGTTTACAAGGACGCTTGGAACGCTTTTGCAGAGCGGCGTGCCGATCATACAGTCGCTCGGCATCGTAAGGGAAACGATTACAAACAAGCTGGTGGCCGACGCGCTGGACGGCACGATCAAATCCGTCAAGGAAGGTCAGCGGATGTCGTTGCAGCTAAAGGCAACGGGACTGTTCCCGCCCCTTGCCGTCCACATGATGCTGGTGGGCGAAGAGAGCGGGACGCTGGACGACATGATGATACGGATGGCGGCGATATACGACGACGAGGTGGAGACGGCGGTCAATCGTCTTTTAACCCTTTTGGAACCGGCGATGATTCTCATCATGGGAACTGTCGTGGCTTTTGTCGTCATTTCGATGCTCACAGCGATATTCTCTGTTAACGACCTGCCTTTCTAAACAAGGCGTTATTCCATCAAAAAGGGGAGTAAGCTCGCAATAAACGCCCCATCGCAAATGGCTTTTTGATCTTTGTTTTTTGAATACGCACGCTTTTGTTGTAGAATAAAAGCATAACGTCTAGTAAGGATATAAAATAGAAAATATGGCAACTGAGATTTCCGGCGTAGGAGGCTTGAAACCCCCGTCCAACAAAACGGCCGGGCGAATGAGGAAGCTTTCTTCCAAGTTGCATACTGATAACAAGACCAATGTAGTGGGAGCGGGTACTTCAACACAACATTTGGCACGAGACCTTCAGGGAAAGTCTTCTTCGGCCGCGGCAACGAATATGGCAAAAATTGCAAGCCCGATTGCAAATAAAGAGAACATACCGGACGTAGCGTTTGGCAAGAAAGATTTTCTGGATAATCCCCCCGAGGGCACGAGGGGGCTTAAGCTGGACGATTCCACTTAAAAAAGCCCGCCAGTATATAAAACCGTTTGGCCCCGTCTATACTGTGTGCATTAGCGAGTTTTTCTATCTTCCCATTCTGATTGTTTTTGTATAGAGTATGAGGTCGCATGACTTGGTTAAAATTACGGATTTTATTGGCAAAAGCCCGCCATACCGCTAGCCATGGACTTTTTACCCTAATAAAAAAAGTTGAATATTGAATTATAAAGGTTGCCCCCGTAGCTCAGCTGGATAGAGCAACAGTTTCCTAAACTGGAGGCCACAGGTTCAAGTCCTGTCGGGGGTACCATTCTAATTAAATTATTCGAGAAGACTTCATTGTTGTCCAGTCTATCGGGTAAAAAACCAAGGACTCGAAAGCGAGCTTCCGGCGCGACCGTTCAGGGAGCGTGCGCGTACCCTTTAGGGTGAACGAGCGTGACGCGAGTTTAGGAAGCGAGTCGGGCCGGATGGAGCGGCGGCATGGATGCCGACGCGAGAGCGGGCGAGTCCTGTCGGGGGTACCATACTAATTAGTCGTCCCTGAGAAACTATAGAACCCCTATAAATAAAGGGTGAAAGTGCCTTTTATCTGTATTATAATTGCAAGGAATATGCGATTAACATTTAAAAACTGGGGGTTTGATGCAGGCAAAAGAGCGTGATAATCAGGGGAAGTTGTTTGGTATCTTGCTTGAGCGGTTGTGCAATCCGAGCCATCCGCTCTACCGTTTGGCTGATGCGATAGATTGGAGCGAGTTTGATAAGGCGTTCGGCTCTCTTTATTCGGAAGGTATGGGCCGTCCGGCCAAGCCGACGCGCCTTATGGTTGGTCTTCATTATCTCAAACACACGTTCGATTTAAGCGACGAGGAAGTCGTTGCGCAGTGGGTGGAGAATCCCTACTGGCAGTACTTTTGCGGGAATGAACATTTCGAGCACGAGTTTCCGATTGATGCGTCTTTGATGACGAAGTGGCGGCACCGGGTAGAAAGCAGCGGTTTGGAAAAGCTTTTGGAGGAGACGATACGCACTGGCCTTAAAACGAACGTATTAAAGAAGAAGAGTTTTCGCAAGCTAAACGTCGATACAACGGTACAGGAAAAGGCGATAATCTTTCCTACAGACGCGAAACTTTATCACCGTATGCGCGAGCGTCTTGCGGATATGGCACATGACGCCGGGATCGAGCTTCGCCAAAGCTACCGGCGTAAATCGAAGCGCGCGCTTTTAATGCAAAGCCGCTACGCTCATGCCCGCCAGATGAAACGCGCAAAGAGGGAGGTGCGGCGACTTAGGACCTGGCTTGGGCGGGTTATGCGCGACGTTGAGCGTAAGGTGTCGGGAAATGCGGAGTTAAGGGATAAGTTTGATGATGCCTTGAAGATGGCGAACCGTCTCTATGTTCAAAAGCGAAACGACAAGGGAAAGCTTTACAGCCTTCACGCGCCGGAGGTCGAGTGCATATCGAAGGGGAAAGCGCACAAGAAATACGAGTTCGGGTGCAAGGTGGGCGTTGCAACGACTTCCAAAGATAACTTCGTGGTCGGCGTAAAGGCGTTCCACGGGAACCCGTATGACGGGCATACGCTGAACGAATCGGTATCGCAGGCCGAGCGGCTTGGGAACTTTAAGGCCAAAGAGATTTATGTCGATATGGGTTATCGCAAACACGATTACGAGGGCGACGCCAAGGTTCACGTTGCAAGACGGGGTATGAGGAAACTCAAATACAGCTTAAGGAAGTGGCTGCGTCGAAGATCGGCAATAGAGCCGGTGATCGGGCACATGAAAAACGACGGTCGGCTGGGAAGAAATTACCTGCTCGGCGAAGAAGGCGACAAGATGAACGCGATCCTGTGCGGCGCGGGACACAATATGAGAAAGCTGCTGGCAGCTTTCTTATTTTTTCTTTTCGGCTGGCGCTTGGAACACGGATTTCAACCCCAAACTTGAGAGGTAAAAGGATAAACTGAAACCTTTACTTGCTAAAAACCGACTTTTTCAGGGACGACTATTTTAGCGACAGTCTCGCTGTCCAGGTCCATGCCGTTGGCCACCGCGCGGCGCACTATATCGTTTTCCGTTACTATCCCCTTAAGGTTTTCGTTTTCATCCACTACGAGGAGGGAGCCGCTGTCCTCTTTCACTATGGTGGTGGCGCAGCCGCGTATCGTTTCCTTTTCCGAAATGGAAACAATCTGCTTATTCATGATG
>JAZFVB010000097.1:0-5096 GCA_036447515.1 Nitrospinota bacterium | reverse complement strand
GCCATCTCCTCGAAGTCCGAAAGGATGGAGAGGTGAAGTTTTTGCGACCAGGCATAACGGCGCAACTGGTAGGCGGGGTGAACGTCGTCCTTTATGTTGACGGAAGGTTTTTTTGCTTCCAGAAAGAACTTGCGCGTCCCGCCGATTGTGAAGCAGTAATCGGGGGCCTTGGTGGTTCCGCCGACCTTGATGGCATCCTCGTGTATGACGTCCTTATATGCTTCGGCATGGCCATATTCGTTGTCCACGTCCCAGCCGAGGCATTTGAACATGGGGTCGATGAACTCCTTGCGGACCATTGTTTCGTTGTATTTTCCCGAGCGGTACGCATCGATGTGGGTTTCAAACTTTTCGATAAGTTCAAGGATTTTTTTAGGACAACCGCTCATTTATCCCCCTATATTACCATTAGCAAGTTGGCTTATTCCAACGCCTTATCCAGCCCTCGCGAACACCTTGCCCGGCAGTTGGCGCACTACGCCTTTGAGTTCGAGTTCCAGTAAAATGCCCAAAACGACGCCCGAAGGCATGCCAGATTTTTCTATAAGGTAATCGACGTGCCGTTCGCTTGAATCGAGAAGCGCCATCACCTTCTTCTCGTCGTTCGATAACTCCACTTCCCGCCCCGATTCCTGCCGTTCGAGCAGCGCCCTTACTTCGGGCGGGAATTCGTCTATCACGTCGTCGGCGCACGTTACAAGTTTCGCGCCTCTTTGTATGAGCCTGTGAGTTCCCGCGGATTTGGGCGAATCGATCCTGCCGGGCACGGCGAAGACTTCTCTGCCCTCGTCCAGCGCGGCGTATGCGGTGATGTTGGCCCCGCTCTTTTCGCCGGCTTCGATTACAAGGACGCCGAACCCGAGGCCGCAGATCACGCGGTTCCTTATCGGGAAATTCCGTTTTTCCGGCCCCGTGCCGAAAGGGAACTGGCTGACAACCGCTCCCTGATTTTTTATCTTGTCGAACAGTTCGCGGTTTTCAGGCGGATAGCATACGTCTAGCCCCGATCCCAGAACGGCTATTGTTCGCGCGCCGGCTTTAAGCGCGCCTTTATGCGCGATAGTGTCTATGCCCCTTGCCATTCCGCTTACGACGGTCAGCCCCCTTGCGGCAAGGGTGGCGGAAAAGTCCTCGGCAATTATCCTTCCGTAAACGGAAAATTTGCGGGCGCCGACTATCGAGATCGCCAGGCGGTCTTCGCCGGTTATTTCCCCCGCGATGTAAATAACTGGCGGCGGTTTGTGCAGGGTTTTAAGGTTTTTGGGAAAATCCTCTTCGAACTCCGCGACTATCTTTACGCCGTTTTTCCCTGCCGCCTTGCGTTCCTTGTCGGCGGTTTTGCGGGGATCGCACTCCTTTATCTGACGCGCCGTTTCCGGCCCCACGCCGTCAACCGCCCGAAGCGCGTGCATATTAGCGCCAAAAACATCGTCGGCGGAACCGAAAGCCTCCATCAGGGCGTAAAAGTTGTTGACGACTATCGAGGTTAGCGAATTAAGGGCTATGTAGGCTTCCATACGATCCGGGCGGCCGGGTTTCATATCAATTTCCCCAGGGCTTTATGCGCCTTTTCCATTGTTTCGGTAACCGCGTCGGCAAGGGGTTTTCCGATTTTTGCGAAAGCCTTAAGGCTTTCCTCCAGCGCCGCCATCATGCGCGGCTGATTAGGGAGCGTCTCAGACCCCCTGCCCGTCTCCATCCTTATATGGGTTTCGACTGTCCGTAAAAAGCGGTATGCCTCGACAAGCGGCGTAACTTCGGCTTTTGCGAATCCTTCCCTGTCCAGGGCCTCCAGCATTTCGATAGTGTTGAATGGGCGGAGATGCGGGTGGTTCGCGCCGTGGGCCAGCTTTTGCTTTTGGGCAAAGAACTCGATGTCGGTTATTCCCCCTTTTCCGTACTTGATCGGTATCTTCCTTCCGGGCCTGACCTTTTCGGACTCCATTTTGGTTTTCATGCGCGCCATTTCGTTTTCGTCTTTTTCTGTGTAGCCGGAGCCGTAAACGAACTCGGCCAGGCTTTCAAGGAATTCCTGCCCGAACTCCATGTCGCCCGCCACGGGCCTTGCCCCGCAAAGCGCCATGCGTTCCCACAGCGCGCCGCGTTTTTCGTAATATTCCCTGGCCGAACCGGCGGCAATAATGATCGGCCCCTTTTCGCCCTCCGGCCGCAGGCGCGTATCGACCTTGTACGCAAGCCCGTATTGCGATATGCCGCCGATGAAGTTGAGCAGCCTTCGGCACACGTTGGTGTAATAATCGTATATCTCGGCGTCGAAGGCGGCGGAACCTTCCGTGGAGTAAATGAACATAATGTCCAGATCGGAGCCGTAGTTGAGTTCCATTCTTCCCAGCTTTCCAAGCCCTATTACGGTAAAACGCGATTTCACCTCTCCCGCCGCGCGCGGGCCTTCCTTCTGCCTCAGTTCCTCTTCGATTATCTTCAGCGATTCCTGAATGTACGAATCCGCCAGATCGCTTAACTGACGCATAAGGGCGGTCGTGTTTTGGTGCGACATCAGGTATCCGATGGCGATTCTGATGCTTTCCGAGTTCCTTTCCCTTCTTATCCAGCCTATTTTCTTTTCGTATGTATCCGCCGTTTCCGGCATGGAGGAAAGGGGTCTGGAGCGGGTGGCCGCTACGCCCGAACCGAGTATTTCTACAACGCCCGGCTGGTTCAACAAGATGTCGGTAAGGTTTTGTGCGTAGGCCAGTACGGTTAACAGCACCTCCCTTGCGGGCGGGAACTCCAATAAAATCTCGTAAAGACCTTCCCTTTGGGTGCGGTAGGTAAAGAACGTATCAAGGCTCTTGACCGTCCTGTCCTTATGGGGAAGGTTCGAGATAACCTTTAAGAGCTTGGGTAAAAGCCGCATGAACATCCTGCGGCTTTTGGTAGAGGGGTGGCTGAACGGCTCGCCGTCCCTTATGTGGAGAAGTCTCGCGCGCGCGTTCTTCGGGTCCGCGAAACCCATCTCCCGCAGCCGCGCAACGGCTTCTTCCTCGCTTTCCAGATCGACGAAGAACTCGCTTTCGGTGTCCTCCAGTTCCTCGGCTTCCTCCCTGAAGAACTCCACGAAGATATCGTTAACTTTCGAGGTTATGCGTTCGTATTCGCGCATGAGCGTTTCCGCGTCGGTCAGGCCCATCTTGAGGGCAAGGGAGTGTAGCTCCTCGTTGAGGGGCAGTATCTGCACCTGCCTTCCGTATGTAATCTGCATCCTGTTTTCAAGGTCGCGCAAAAACAAAAGCGCGTCCGCAAGTGCGGCGTACTGCTCGAACCCTATAAGCCCCCTTTCGAAAATCCTGTGGAGCGCCTTAAGCGAGTTCGTCTTGTCGAGCCACGGCATCTTCCCGCCGTAGATGATCTGGTATGCCTGAATGACGAATTCTATTTCGCGTATTCCGCCTTTACCCAGCTTGACGTTGTTTTTATATTTATCCTTTCCAGCTTTCAAATGCTTGTCGATTTTTTCCTTTATCTGCTGGATTTCGCGCAACGCCCCGAAGTCCAGGCTCTTCCTGTAAACGAAGGGCCTTATCATTTCCGTAAACTCGTTTCCCAGCGAAACGCTTCCCGCGCAGAACCTCGCTTTTATCATCGCCTGCCGTTCCCACGGCTGGCCCCACGACTCGTAGTAGAGTTCCGCCGCCGCCAACGAGCACACAACCGGGCCGCGGCTGCCTTCCGGACGCAGGCCGAGGTCCACCCGGTATACGTTGCCGTCCGGCCCGATGTCGCTTGCCAGGGACGTCATGTGCAGGGCGACCTTGGTGTAGTATTCGGTGATAGAAACCTTCGCGCGCTTCATTCCGTTTGGCCCGATGCCCCCTTCCGTTTCGCCGTCAGGGTCGTCGAACATATATATAAGGTCGATGTCCGAGCTGAAGTTAAGCTCGCGGCCGCCGAGTTTTCCCATGCCGATAATGAAGAACCTGCCGGGCGATCCGTCCGGATGAATCGGCCTTCCGAAGCGTTGAGTCATTACGTTTTCAGAAACGGAAAGGGCGGCCTCCATGCAGACGTCCGCCAGGCGCGAAAGGTCTTCCAGCGTCTCAAGCGTATCGGCCCATTTCAAGAGATCGCGCCAACCTATCCTCATAAGCTCCCAGTTGTGGAACCGGCACAGGGCCTTTTTGGGATTGTCCCTCTCTTTTTTCAGGCTTGCCTTAACTACGCGCCTCATTTCGCGCTTGAAACGGGTGGAGTTCAACACACCGGCGCCCAGCGCCCAGAAAATCGAACGCGGATTTTTCATTGCCATGTCGCTAAGCGCCTGGCTGCCCGAAAAGAGAACGCCGATAAGCGGGATGTTTCTTTTGTTTAAGTGGTCGAAAAGGGAATGATCGGTTTCTTCCAAGCTTTCAAGAAAACGCTCGAAGTTGACCTTGGCCCTTTCAGGATAGAAAGAGGAAGCTATGGCCTTTTCTATCCACGTAAGGGTAAGCCGGTGCATGTGGCGTTTTTCGACTAATCCGCGTATGGCTTCCATGAACCCTCCGGTCTGTCTTTAAAGCTTTTCTAAACCTTCCCTATGCAGGGCCAACTAATTCTAGCAAAAAGCCCGCTTTCAAGTAGAGTCAAAATTATGGAACTGCAAAAAACCGGCTTTTCGCAATAACCACGGGTGACCCCGTGGGGATAGGACCCGAAGTGACCCCTAAGGCCATTGAAGCCCCCCGCCCGAAATGCGCGAAAAGGATCGGGGCCGCATCTTGACATCTGACCAATTCCCCTGCCGAAGAATCTCGTCCCGCCTGCGCGGACGAAGCGCTTGCGCCTGCGGCTGGAGCCTTTGGCGGCAGACCATGTCGCGGCGAGCCCACCATCGCTTCAAATAAACACCGACCGCTGATTAAGCTAGCAGGGCTTTCGGGTGCCTTTTTGCAACAAGCAGAAGTTTTAACGCCGCGCCTGTTGGTCGGCATCTTCCCTGTTCCCACTCCTGGATTGTGCGCTTGCTCACGCCAAGCAAATCCGCAAACTCCGATTGACTTAAATCCATATCCCGACGTATAGCCTTAATCTCTTTCGGGACGTTTATTAAGGTTCGTCTTCCGATTCTGCCTTTTTTCATCTCTTTTATCCCTTCA
>JAZFVB010000096.1:0-2387 GCA_036447515.1 Nitrospinota bacterium | reverse complement strand
GGAGACTAACAACGCGCTAAAGGACGCCGGACTGCCGGAGATATCGGAGGCGATACCGCTTTGGCGGTACGTCAGGCGGCCGGAGGTAAGGGTGAAAGACTGCGCGCCGTTCGGCGGCCTCAACGGTTTTTCGCGCGACGAGGTACGGCGCGCGGAGATAGAGGTAAAATACGAGGGCTACATTGAAAGGCAGAACAAATGGATACAGCAGCTGGCGAAGGTGGAGGAGATGGCCCTTGAAAAGGAAATGGACTACGAGGGCATACCGGGATTGAGCAAAGAGCTTCAACTGAAACTGGGCGAAGTAAAACCGCTTACCTTCGGCCAGGCGTCGCGCATATCGGGCATGACGCCGGCGGCCCTATCGATATTGATGATCCACCTCAAGGCGCGGGCGGCGGGCAAAAGATGACGAAAGATTTCATAAACGATTTCGATAACGATTTCAATGAAAGCATTGGGCTATTCCTTGACGAACTCTACCGCTGGAACGAAAAGATGAGCCTTACGTCCGTAAAGCGCGAAAAGGCGGACGAGGTTTTGATAAAGCCGTCAATTGAAATGGCGGGTTCTCTTGAGGGCATGGATAACGCGGATGTTTTCGACGTCGGTTCCGGCGGCGGCATTCCCGGCATTGTGATGGCGCTGGGACAGCCCGCTAATTCGTTTAAGCTGGTCGAATCGAACATGAAGAAAGCCGTTTTCCTGTCGCACATAATCTCGGAATTGGGACTCGGAAACGCGCTTGTAATAAACAAACACACCGACGAAATGATAAAGGGTGAAAGCTTCATGCACGTTGCGGATTTCGTAACGTCGCGCGCGGTAAACAGGGCGCGGGTGTTCAAGGCGGCGGCGCATTTTTTGAAACCCGGCGGCAGGCTGTTTATTCACCGTTCGGAAAAAGAAAAGGAAACCGACAAGAGCTTAAGGCTGAGTTTTAAGCTGATAGAAAAAAATGAGCACGTGGAATGTTACGGGATTTTGTGAAAAACCTTAGGACATGAAAAAATACGTCCACGGTTATTCGCCAAGGGAGATGCAACGTCTGCGCGAGCAGTCAGGTATTTTGGAAAAACTCCTGCATTCGGGCACGGAGTATCCCGCGGACAGCCGCGTACTTGAAGCCGGGTGCGGGGTGGGCGGCCAGACGCGCATATTGGCCAAAAGGAACCCGAAGGCGGCTTTTACCTCTATCGACTTTTCGCACGAGTCGCTTGATAAAGCAAAAACGCTTATCGAGGGCGAGGGGTTGGGGAATGTCGCGTTCCAACATGCGGACATAATGAACCTGCCGTTCGAGGACGAAAGCTTCGACCACGCCTTCGTATGCTTCGTGCTGGAACATCTGGATGATCCCATTGCCGCGCTTGGCGGACTGAGGCGCGTTCTAAAAAAAAGCGGGACCGTAACGGTTATCGAGGGCGACCACGGCTCGGCATTCTGGCATCCTGAAACGCCTGAATCGCTCAAGGTGTGGGACGGGCTGGTACGTTCGCAAAAGGAACTGGGGCACGATCCCAATATAGGGCGGCGCGTTTACCCGCTTTTGAAGGAGGCGGGATTCGAGATAAAGGAAGTGTCGCCCCGATGGCTCTATGCCGATGCGGGAAATTCCGTGTTGCTGGACGGAATGGTGAATAAAATCATCGTACCGATGACGCAGACGGCCAAAGAAAAGTCGATAGGGATGGGTTTGATTGATGAAGCGGAGTGGGAAAAAGGAATATCCGACCTCGAAAAATCCGGCAATCCGCCCGAAGGGACATTTTTTTACACGTGGTTCAAAGGCGTTGGTGTGAAGCGTTAACCTGCGGGAAACTCTGCTTCAATCGATTAAAATAACTCTTCTTGATTGATCTAACGAAAGATTCGAAAGATAAAATACTTTATTTATAAACTTGAACGGAAGATTATTATTAAAAAATGAAGTTAAGTATATTTGACAAAAGTCATATTTAAAATACGCTTTCTAATCTATTGTTTAGTTAGGTAGAGAAGAAAAAAAAGCCTATTTTGGGGCGGATTTATTTTTTGATTAGGAAGTTTTATGAGAAAAATCATATCAATAACACCGCGTTTTTTAATTGTATTTGCATTTACGATGCTACTTGCGGCCTGCGGCGGCGGTAGTGGTGGTGGTGACGATACGACCTCACCGAGTTCCCCATCGGTGGTATTTTGGACCCAGAATAGCGATTGCCTCTGTTACTATAACGACCCCGATGAAAGCGGCAATCTCGGCGTTTATATAGATGGCTACGAGTCTGTCAACGAGGGGGTTATTTCATTTACCGCATCCGCACCGACGAACTGCAGCGATTTCGACAATAACGGCAGTGCGCCGTTCAGCAATGCAGGTTTAGAGCCGTGGCTTACGGCGGGGA
>JAZFVB010000095.1:0-4267 GCA_036447515.1 Nitrospinota bacterium | reverse complement strand
CGCCGGCAATTCGGTGGTTATCCAGGTCGGCATACAGGCAACATCCAACGACAGGATCAGCCTGAACTCAGAGGTCGACCTGACGGCCATCACTTCGACCGGTCTTGCCATCCAGAACTTAAGCGTTACCTCGGTTGAGGGCGCGCTCAGCGCGTTGAGCAGGCTGGACAGCTCGATAGCAACGGTTACAGACGGACGCGGACGGTTGGGCGCCGTTCAGAACAGGCTGGTGCATACGATCGCGAACCTTGCGGTTACCGCGGAAAACCTTATCGCGGCGGAATCGCAGATAAGGGACGCCGATTACGCCGCCGAAATTTCTACATTTACGAGGAACCAGATACTGGTGCAGGCTTCAACGGCGATTCTCGCCCAGGCCAATCTTGTGCCGCAGACAGTTCTTCAGCTTCTCGGGTAAGTGAAGTCGAATAATGAAAGGAGGTATCAACTATGATTCATGGAATATCTGATCAAGTTGACAAGATGGTGCAAACCATAGTTTTGCCCAAGGCTCGGCCCGTCGATATAGACACCGCCGTTTCAAAGAGCCAAATGCAGCCTCCCGCGCCCGAAAAGGTAAAGGTTAATGCGGAATCTGCTCCCAAACCTGAAATCGATCTGAAAGCTCTTAAAGAGCTTATCGGGGAGATCAACCAAGAGGCCGCGAGACTGAACTACCGGTTAAGCCTGTCCATCGACCATGATACAAACAGGGTCTTGATAAAATTCAAGGACCCGGAATCAGGCGAAGTGATAAGGCAGATACCCCCGGAAGTGGTGCTTGAAATAGCTAAAAGATTTGACGAGCTTAAAGGAGCCCTTTTCGATAGCCAGGGGTAAGGTTGTGAGGACCTTACAAGAGAGAGGGAAGAGGGAACCGCAAGGTTCCCTCTAACCTTCCCCGTCCTTTTTTGAGTCCATACTTCGGCGTACCTTTCTTACGAATCTACAAACCTCTTTAATTCTCGCCGCTTTTGATCCCCTGCCCCCAATGATCTTTACCACAGCGCTTCCCATAATAACGCCGTCGGTGACACGGCTTATTTCCGCCGCCTCCTTCGGGGTGGATATGCCGAATCCGCAGGCAACCGGAAGCGATGTGGCCTTTTTTATTTTATCCACATGTTTTTTAACTTCACCCACGGCCGGTTTTTGCTTTCCGGTGATTCCGGCTACCGATATGTAATAAACGAATCCGCGGCTTTTTTTCGTAATCTCCTTAATGCGTTCGCCGCCGCCCGTCGGCGCCGCTAGAAATATCGGGCATATGCCGTTCTTTGTTAAATGCGGAAGGATCCCTCCGGATTCTTCCGGCGTGAGATCGGGGAAAATGATTCCATCGACGCCGCATTTTCCGGCCTCGCTTGCGAAAGCGGCGTCGCCGTAGCTGTAGATAAGGTTGTAGGCCGTCATGAAAACTATCGGCTCGTCGCATTTTTTCCTTATAGCTTTTACCATGCGTAAAATTTTTCGCGGCGACGCTCCGCTTTTAAGTGCGCGCATGTGCGATGCCTGAATTGTCGGCCCGTCCGCAAGCGGATCGGAAAACGGGATACCCAGCTCTACTATGTCCGCCCCCGCCTCGAAAAGTTTCGGTACCAGCTTTTGCGTCGTGTTAAGGTCGGGATCGCCCGCGGTAATAAAAATGATCAGCGCCTTTTTGCCGGATTTTTTCAGTTGCGCGAATTTATCGTCGATTCTGTTCATTTCTTTTTACGTTTTTCTTTTCTAGTGGAGGCGGACATCGTTTCAACGTCCTTGTCGCCTCGTCCTGAAAGGCACACGACAACGATTGAATCTTTTTTCATCCTTGGGACAGCCTTGCAAAGATACGCTATCGCATGGGCCGATTCGAGCGCGGGCATAATGCCCTCCAGCCTACTCAGAAGCCCGAAGGCGTCCACGGCTTCGGCATCCGTTACCGTTACATACTCCGCGCGTCCGCTGTCCTTGTAAAAACTGTGTTCCGGCCCCACGCCCGGATAGTCGAGCCCGGCTGAAATCGAATGCGTATGCGCTATCTGGCCATCGCTGTCCTGCAACAAAAAGCTTTTGCTCCCGTGCAATATGCCCACCCTGCCCAGGGCAAGCGGCGCGCCGTGCCTGCCGGGTCCGCTTCCCGTCCCACCGGCCTCAACGCCGACCATCTTTACGGAGGCGTCCTTGAAAAACGGATGAAAAAGCCCCATGGCGTTACTTCCGCCGCCGACGCACGCGACAAGAACGTCCGGCAGCCGTTTTTCAAGCGCAACTATCTGTCGGCGCGCCTCGCGCCCGATGACGGCCTGAAAGTCGCGAACGATAGTGGGGAAAGGATGCGGGCCGACTACGGAACCGAGAATGTAATGCGTGTTTTCGACAGACGCTATCCAATCCCTCATTGCCTCGTTTGTGGCGTCTTTAAGCGTTTTGCTTCCGGAAGTGACAGGTATCACGCGCGCGTTCATAAGCTCCATGCGATAGACGTTCAGCTTCTGGCGCGCCATGTCTTCCACGCCCATGTAAACGTCGCACTCAAGCCCAAAAAGAGCCGCCGCCGTTGCCGTTGCCACGCCGTGCTGTCCCGCGCCCGTTTCGGCTATTACACGCTTTTTGCCCATTCGCAAGGTAAGGAGCCCCTGCCCTATCGTGTTGTTGATCTTGTGCGCGCCGGTATGGTTTAAGTCCTCGCGTTTGAGATAAATCCTGGCGCCGCCCAGATAATCGGTAAGGCGCTTTGCGAAGTAAAGGGGAGACGGCCGCCCGGCATAGACGGAAAGAAGCCTTAAGAGTTCGCTTTTGAAATCTTTGTCCCGCCGGGCCTTTTTGTATTCGGCTTCAAGCTGTTCGAGGGCGGGTATGAGCGTTTCTATTACATACCTGCCCCCGAATTTGCCGAAATACCCCCGGCGATCAGCTTCCGCCATCGTTATTCAATCGGCGGTATGGCCTCAATCGTCTTCTTAAGATCTTCGTCCGAAAGCGAATAATCTTCCAACTCCTTGGCGAAATACGCGTCGTAAGCGCCCATATCGAAATGCCCGTGGCCGGACATGTTAAATACTATCGTTTCTTCCTTCTTCTCGGCTGTGCATCGCTTTGCCTCTTCTATCACCTGCTTGATCGCGTGCGCGGTTTCCGGGGCCGGAATTATCCCCTCGGTTCTCGCAAATAGCGTCGCGGCCTCGAAGACCTCGTTCTGGTGATAAGCCGTGGCTTCGATAATCTTGTCCGCCATGAGCTGGGAGATGATTGGCGAGTCGCCGTGATACCGGAGTCCGCCCGCGTGAATGCCCGGAGGCACAAACGTATGGCCCAGAGTGTACATCCTCACAAGGGGTGTTAGCCCGGCGGTATCGCCGAAATCGTATGCGTATTTGCCCCTTGTAAGTGTCGGGCACGCGGCCGGCTCCACGGCGACTAGACGCATATCGGCGTTATCCAGTTTGTCGGGAATGAACGGAAGGATGAGTCCGGCAAAGTTGCTGCCTCCGCCTACGCATCCGATAAGGACGTCCGGCTTGGCGCCCGCGATTTCAAGCTGCTTTTTAGTCTCCAGCCCTATTATCGTCTGGTGCAATAGAACGTGGTTCAGCACCGACCCAAGCGCATACTTGGTGTCGTCATGGGAGGCCGCGTCCTCAACCGCTTCGGAGATGGCTATTCCAAGGGAGCCGGTGGAATCCGGGTCGCCCTCCAATATCTTTTTACCCGCCTGCGTCCTGTCCGTGGGTGAAGCGAATACCTCCGCGCCCCATGTTTCTATCATCGAACGCCTGTATGGTTTCTGCTGGTACGAAACCTTGACCATGTAAATCGTGCATTCGAGTCCGAAGAGATTGCACGCCAGCGAAAGAGCGCTGCCCCACTGGCCGGCTCCCGTTTCGGATGAAATCCTCTTTGTGCCCGTTATCTTGTTGTAGTAGGCTTGCGGTATGGCGGTGTTGGGTTTGTGCGATCCCGCAGGTGATACGCCTTCGTATTTGTAAAAAATCTTCGCCGGGGTTCCAAGCTTTTCTTCCAGATTATAGGCGCGGTAAAGCGGCGACGGCCTCCAAAGCGTGAGGATATCGAGTATCTCTTCGGGAATGTCAATCCAGCGGTCGGTTGAAACCTCCTGTCCGATAAGGGGCATTGGGAAAAGCGGCGCCAGGTCGTCCGGCCCGATAGGCTGTTTGGTGCCCGGATGAAGCGGCGGCGGCGGCGGATTTGGCATGTCCGGAATCACGTTGTACCATTGACGCGGAATGTCTTTCTCCGATAGGACTATCTTTCTTTCCTTCAATTT
>JAZFVB010000094.1:0-6300 GCA_036447515.1 Nitrospinota bacterium | reverse complement strand
GTCGAATGACGGGTCGTGCGTCTGCACCTCGGCGGTTATCCCCACCCTTTTAAAGAACCTGTCGAAGGCGTTTTCCTTTCTTACCTCGAAATCCCCTTCCGACACAGAGTCGATTGTCACAAAAAACGCGGGCGGCCTGTTCTTGTCTCCCGGTTCGCGCCTGAACCGGTAAGGGGAACCTTCATAAATTCCTTCGCCTTCCTTTGCGGCAAGGGAGGCGGTTATCGTTTTCTTAAATCGTTTCAGGAACGTATCGTCTTCTTCGCCTATCAGTCCCGTTGCCATCGCCCGTTTAATGCGGATGTAAATTGCCAGCGCCATGACAGCAAAAAATATGAGGATCGAAACGATGAGAATTACGATCAAAAGCGTTGCGGATTCCATAAGCTATTTACTGAATAGTTCGCGTAGCGGGATATTGATATTTCCCAGCTTTCCATTGAAATTAGCCGCGCCGATTTTTTTTATTCCGCCGATGCACGCGGCGTTTATTCCTTCCCGCATGGCTCTCTTTGCAATTTCGGGCGAAATTGCGTCTATCACTATTTCAAATACCGCCTTTACGTTATCGGGCAATTTGCGGTTGGGGTTCTTTTTTGCCGGAACCGTAGGGCAAAAATCTTCCTGCGTGGAAGCGGTAAGGAACGGATAAACCGAGCCGACTTTGCTTGCCGCGCCGACCACGCCGCCAACGAACGGAAGGATAAGTCCCGGCAAGCTCCTTATCGCATCGACCGCCCTTTCCGCCGCCCTAAGGCCTGCCTTGTGGCTTTCGGCGTAAATCCAAAAGTTCGCGCCGCCGACGCCGCTTGCGATCCCAACCGTTTTTTCGCAAACAAATTCCCCGGAGGTTATCGGAACGACAACGCACTTTCTGCCGTATTTGTCTTCATCGCGCTGAAAACCGTTTCCGAAAAAACCGATTTTCTTGCCAAGCTCGAATCCAATGCCTTTGGCGTCTTCATTAACGCCGTTGAAAACCGTTATGGTAGGCGTCGGTAAAAGAACCTGCCCTACCCTTTTGATAAGCTCTTTTTCCAGGCTCGCGCGCGTCTTTGCGAAAAATAGGAGTTTTTGGCCCGGCCTGCCGTCCGGCGTGTTAAAGCCGTCCTCCAGCGCTTCCAGCCCCGCCTCGCACCCGCAGCCTATTATTGAGGTCGCGCAACCGACGGCGGCCTGCGCCGCTTCCGATACCCACTTGCCGCTTCGCCCCGTAACCACCAGCCTTGCGAAATGCATCTCGAAGCACTCCGCGTGCGTGTCTTCAATCGGCGCGCCGTTTATTTTCATTTTACCTTTGCATCGTTTCCATAAACTACCTTCCCGTTTTTTATCACGGTTTGCGGGTTTTTAAACATCTTTTCGCGGTCGTCCGATTCCCTGTACAAAACGACGTCCGCCGCCGCGCCGATACCAAGATGGCCGCGTTCCTTAACGCCCAAAATAGCCGCCGGCGACGAGCGCGTAATCGCCGCGATTTCGTAAAGCGAGTATTCGCGTTCAATCGATTCAAGCGAAGATCTAACCCGCGCCTCCGCATTCAGCCCGTAAAAAACTTTGTCGCGCTTTTCCTTGTCCATCAGGCAGGCGATAATTTCCGGGTAGGCCGAAAAATCGCCGCCGGATGGAAAATCGAGCGAAAGGGCGAAACGCGCCGGATCGTCGACGCGCAGGGCCAGTTCGATGCCGGATATCCACAGCATCGAATCGACGAAGTTTTCCTTTTTATAGACGTATGGCGCGGCCCAATACGGCGAGCCTCGGTGCGATACCGGTTCGGTTCCCGAAACGCTTGCGGCGCGCTTTGCGGCGTCGCCGTCAACGGAGAATACGCACGTTTTCCCAAAAACTATCGGCGAGCAGTCGAACGTTACGTTTGGGTTGTCGTTAAGAATTTGCGCGGTTTCGTTTACCGCCAGGCTTAACCGGCCATGTTTTTGCGCGAATGCATAGTGCGACAGGTGCGATAGGTGCGCGCGCCGTCCGCCGAGGCGTTCGATAAAAGTTTTAAGCGTTTCATATCCCGCATTGTCGGCAAGGTGCGGCAGGTGGATATGCGGTGTAAGAGGCGTGTCTTTTGCGTAATTAAAAAATTTTTCTATGCCGCCGTCGCCGACAAATTTCAACGTAAGAAAGCCGAAATTATCCTCCGCCGTTTCTCCGCCGTTTTCAAGATGCAGGAAAGCGAAATCCACCGGAGGTTCCTTCCCGATATTTATGGGCTCCGCCTGTTTGTTTGTAAGCCCCGCTTCCACCAAAAAAGTTATTCCCAGCTTCAGGCATTTTTCTGCAACCGAGTCCACGCTGAGGTAAGGCTCCAAAAAAGCCGCGCCCGTAAGGTGCGCCAGTTGCGAGGGCCCGAAAAGATGCGCGTGGATATCCAGCGCGCCGGCCATCGCGATGCAGCCTCCGCCCTTAATCGATTGTCCGGTTCCAGGATCGGCGGCCGATATTATTTTGTCCGATATAAAGATGTCCCGCGCTGTACTGGGTGTACCGGCTGTACCGATGACAGTGTTTGCGGGATCGACGACGTTTGCGCCCGCTATTTTCATTACCCGCCTTTTGCCCGCTTCTTGCTCATGTTCTGGCTCACGGAAGAACGTCAAAGGCGGACTCGTATGTAAAGGTGGCGACGATGTGCACCTTCTTCTTGTTGAAACCCTGCGGGAAGGGCTGGAAGGGCTGGGCGTCCTCTATTGCCCGGATCGACGCGGCGTCCAGAACCTTTTCCCCTGAAGTGGAAACTACCTTGATTCCCTCCAGGTTGCCGTCGCTCGAAAGCGTAAAGCGCAAAAGCGACTGCCCCGAGATGCCGTTAAGTATTGCCTCATCCGGGTAGTACCATTCCTTTTCGACGGCCTGGCGAATTTTTTTAAAATACGCAAAGTATGCGAATTTTTTCGTGTTCAGCGAAATCACTATCTCTTCGTCAGTTTCAAGTATCTTGTGCGGGTTTTCCATTACGAAAAGGTCTATCTGGTCGCCGTCCAGCGCGCTTTTCCCTTTTTGCGGCTCTTGCGTGTCTAACGCCTCTTCGCGCGTATCTTCGGGAACCGCCGGCGGCTTGGGCATGGCCCTTTCGTAAATTTTATCGAACTGCAGGTGGCTTGTCTGGTCTTCAATATCTTCGGGGCGCGTAACTTTTTCCATAAATGGCAGGGCGATACTTGCCATGACGGTATCTTCCATTTCGGGCGGTTTCGGCGCCACCTTTTCCGTAGGCTTTAGGACGGTTGGCGGTTTTTTATCCTTATCCGGTTTAGCGTCCCTTCGGCTGTTAAGGGATTTTTTTGGTATAGATAGTTCCCTGTCTTCCTTTTCCTCTTCCGATGTCTTTGCGTTCGCTTTGGAATCGAATTGCGCGAGTATTTCGGCGTCTTCGGCTATTTCCTCTTTTTCGGGTTTCGGCGTTTCCATTATTTTGCCCGTATCGATATCCAGATTCGTTTTGGGCCAGTTTTTCATCACCGACACCTTTATTGGCTTCGGGCGCGATGTGGGCAACACGTCGATCATGATTTCCGACACAACGGCAAAGAAAAAATGCAGCGCCATCGAAAGAAATATGAACCGCGTCATGTTTAGCCGGCTCACCATACCTGTTATTTTACCCTTCCTTTGGCCGGTTCCAAAGAAAGATTATCTTTTCGCCGTTTGGAACGTCCCGTCGGCCCGAATCTGCGCTATTATATAGAGTTCGTAATTAGGGAAATCTGAAAATGGTAATGATAAAAAAACTTGGAGAGAGCGAGAGGGTGCCTTTCACGGAGCACCTGACCGAACTGCGCAAGCGGCTGATGTTTTCGCTGGGCGTGGTAGCCGTCCTGTTCGGATTGGCCTATGCGGTTTCGGACATTCTCCTTATTCCTTTTTCGTCGCTTATCGATGAAAAGCTTGTCTTCCTCTCGCCCACCGAGGCGTTTTTCGTACACCTAAAGATAGCTTTTTACACGGCGCTGGGCCTGGCGGTTCCGGTGCTCTTGTACCAGTTTTGGGCCTTTATTGCGCCGGGGCTTGTCAAAAAGGAAAAGAAATACTCCATCAGGCTGATAGTTGCCAGCACGATATTTTTCGCGGCGGGGGCCGCTTTCTGTTATTTCGCCGTCCTGCCTTACGGAATAAAGTTCCTTTTGGGATACGGAGGCGAAGCGCTTAGGCCGATGATGGCCGTCGGTTATTTCGTCGGCTTTAGCCTTAACCTGATGCTGGTTTTCGGCGTGGTTTTTCAGCTTCCGCTTGTGGTCATATTCATACACACGCTTGAACTTGTAACGCTCGATCAACTGCGCGATTTTCGGCGTTATCTGATTGTATTGTCTTTTGTCGGGTCGGCGGTTATAACTCCGCCGGACATATTTACACAAGTTGTCCTTTCGCTTCCGTTGATAGTGCTGTACGAAATGAGCCTGCTGACGATTAGGATTTACAACCGCAAGAAGATGCCCAAAGGAGAAGATGAAAAAGCTACCGCCAGATAAGCGGCTTATCGTCGCGCTGGACGTGCCCACTTTCGCCGAGGCCGGGGTTTATGTACGCCGGCTCAGCCCCGTGGTGCAAAACTTCAAGGTGGGGATAGAGCTTTTTGCACACTCCGGGCCGGAGGTAATTGAAAATATCAGGTCGGCGGGCGGCAGTGTTTTTCTTGACCTGAAGTTTTTCGATATACCCAATACGATGGCCGGGGCCGTCCGGTCGGCCGCCGCGCTCCATCCTTTTCTTTTAAATGTCCACGCGCTTGCGGGGCCGGAGGCGATGCGCGAATGCGTAAAAGCGGCTGGCAAGAAAAAAAACAGGCCCAAGCTTTTGGCGGTAACAATCCTTACCTCGTTTAACGCCTCGGAGATGCAAAAGGCGCGGATAACCGGGCCGGTTGACGAGGCCGTGCTCAAACTTGCAGGCTCGGCATTAAAATCTGGCATGGACGGCGTTGTGGCATCACCCAGGGAAGCGGCCAAACTCAGGAAAAAGTTCGGGCGGAAATTCCTTATAGTCACTCCCGGAGTGCGGCCGAAATGGGCAGGTAAAAACGACCAGAAACGCGTTACCACACCCTTTGAGGCAATAAAAAACGGCGCGGACTACATTGTCGTCGGCAGGCCGATACTCAAGGCGTCCGATTGCGCGGAAGCGGCTCGGAAGATTATCGGGGAAATCGAAAGGGCCGAATAGTGGGTGAGACAGCCGAAACGGGCGAAACCGCCGAAATCTCACGCGCGCACATTATCGTAAAGGGAATGGTGCAAGGCGTCTTTTACCGATCGTCCACCGCCGAACGGGCGATAATGCTCGGCTTAAGAGGCTGGGTGAAAAATCTGCGGAACGGCGACGTGGAGGCGGTGGCGGAAGGCGGTAAGGACAAGGTGGAAAATCTTATCGAATGGTGCCACGAGGGGCCTCCGCTAGCAAAGATTTCGGCGGTTAACGTCGAGTGGGGAAAACCGACGGGAGAATTCGACGCTTTCGAAATAACATATTAACGGGCAGGCCAGCCTGTTTTTTTGTCGCCCTTCGACAAAACCTATCCCGCCTGCGGAAACTGTTTTATCCCCGCCGAGGGATTACCAAAATCCTCCCCTTTTGCACCATAAAGGTGGCAAGAGGGTTGGTGGCGCGCTTGTCCTGAGGAACGAAGGGGAGCGCCGGAGGGGTTTTGTAGAGACGTTGCGCGCAACGTCTCAGAATTAATGAGAACCACCCCTTAAGGCATTTTAACTAATTTTGCATACAGCATAGCTGTCATTCCCGCGAAAGCGGGCCTGCCATCTTTAGGTGGAATCCAGAAGAGCCTGGATGCCGCATCAAGTGCGGCATGACAATGAAAGAGCGCGTATGCATAATAAATTAAAATGCTCTAGTCCCCTCCTTCCGCTTCGCAAGGAGGGGATTTTGGTAACTACCATTCTTGTTGCAGACGCGTCCGCGCTAAAAACGCGCCTAAATTCCGTCTACCAACCACACCGTTGGTCTGGTAGACTTATACGATTATGGACAACGAAGGGGGCCTTCAACTACCGGTAAATATCGAGGACGAGATGCGTTCGTCTTACCTCGATTACGCCATGAGCGTAATAGTAGGCCGCGCCCTGCCCGACGCGCGCGACGGGCTTAAACCCGTTCATCGGCGCGCCCTTTTCGCCATGCACGAAATGGGCAACCACCACAACAAGCCGTACAAAAAATCGGCGCGAATCGTCGGCGACGTAATCGGTAAATACCACCCGCCCGGCGACCAGGCCGTGTACGACACCCGCGTGCGCATGGCGCAGAATTTCTCCATGCGAGACCCGTTGGTGGACG
>JAZFVB010000093.1:0-12965 GCA_036447515.1 Nitrospinota bacterium | reverse complement strand
TACTATTGTTTCTTCCTCTTTTTCATTATCCGCAACAGCAATATGCAACGGCCTTTCATCGTTCCATCCCAGTATCAGCCTGCTGGGGTACGGAGTATCATCTGGGTATGATTCTATCACTTCTCCTGCTACCAATACATTCCTTAAATCATTTTCACTTATTTGGCGTTGAAACATCCGGCGAACGGCATGCAAACGAAAGACCAGCTTATACCTCTTATTACTCTCCATAAATAGGGCGGCTAGTTAGCCGTACCGCTCCACATCGACGACATCAGGCGGTCGCCGGCTATCCGTATGATCCTTTCGCGGCTGATTCCCGGCATGTTGATAATATCCGAGGGCAGACCCAGCTTCACGGCAAGGATGCGGTTTTCCGCTGTTTTCAGGATTCTATCTATCGTTACGCCCGGATTATTCGCAAGGGATGCGGAAAGGCCCAGCCTGCTTACAAGTTTTTTGGCCACGCCCGCGTTGGCAATCCTTTCCCGGTCGACGCCCGGCATAGATAAAATTGCCGCGTCGACGCCGAGCCTTTGCGCCAGGTACCTGTCTCCGGCGATTTTCAACAGCCTGTCCGGCCCCATTCCGGGCAGGGCAAGGAGGTTCGGATCGATTCCCAATTTTGCGGCGATATCCCTCATGCGTTGCCGGCGCATGAGTTTATCCATATCGTTTGGATCGGCATTATTTACCGCCGTCTGCGGAGCGGCCATTTCCCTGATTTCCCCGGTGGTACGGTTGAGCGCTTTTGCAAGGTAACTTCCCACGCCCATTTTGATTATCTCTTCCGGCGTTATTCCCGGCGCCGACGAAAGGGCCGGATCGACCCCCAACTCCGCGGCAAGAATACTGGCCTTTACGGCCTGCGCCATCTGGTCGCGCCCGAAGCCCGGAACCCCCGCCATGGCCGGATTGATTCCCAGCCGTGCCGCCAGTTCCTTTTGGAGCATCGCCTTAATGGCAATGTTTCGGTTGCCGCCGCCGATCATATTTTGGGTATCGATTCCCAGCTTACGGGCTATCAGCTGGTCCCTGGCGATACGCATAACCCGGTCGCCGTCCATGCCCGGAACTATCAGGGACGGGTCCAGCCCGAATTTTTCCACGAGCATCTTCTTTTTCTGGTTGGCCATGATTTGGTCCATGTCCATCCCCGGCCCCCATTCGTTCCACCGCCCACCCAACCGGTTATTGGGAACGGCGGCGGCCACGTTTACGGCATTTCCAATGGTCCGGCCGAGGGTAGGGTTCGCCTCGGTGGAAACTTTAATTTCCATCCTCTTGCCGCGACGGAAGATTTGCAGGGTCACGTCTCCCCCGCTGGCCCTTCGAACCACTGCTTCGATATCCCCCCCGCCGCGAATTATACGTCCGTTGGCTTTAAGGATTATATCGCCCGGCTGGATATCGGCGCTAACCGCGGGGCCGAAAGGATGCACAAAGTTCACCATCGCGCCTTTCGGGAAAGGCGAGCCGTACTGCCTTGCCTGCGCCGGTTCGAGGTTTTGAAAATTTATGCCTATCCAGAACTTTGCGTTCGATTCGGTCATTAAAGGAGCCTCGCGCACCATACCCGCCTGAACCGCCATTGTCGGCGGCATAGCGCCGCGCGTCTGCCGGTTCACCAGAACCGGTACTTCGGCTCGCTCCATGTAACGGGAAATGAAACGGCGGATGCTTTTGGCCGATATGGCCATACTCGTTTTGCCGAGCCCGCTTCCGCCCGCGATTTCACCCCCTAGTTCAACAGGACCTAGCAGACCGACAACGAAGCCGTTGCGGTCGATCAGGGGAGCGCCGTCAAAAGAGACGCTCAGTTGCCTGTCCAGCGCGATAAGGTCGTTATACGCCTTGCCGACCGTTGCGATAGTGCGGTTAACGCCGCTTACGACCGCCCTGCGCGCCTCGGCGCCAAGGTCGGGATTCAGGCTGACCGCTATCACGTCCTCGCCCGGCATAAGGTGGTTGGGCCGGTGGAACGCCACTACGGGCAGCGGAAATTCGACGCTGATCTTCAGTATGGAGAGGTTGGAGGCCGGATCGACGAATTCAACGTGCGCCTCTTTCGGCGCGGAAAAGCCCTGGATGTTTACCATAATCGTATCCGCCGAATCGGCGATATGGTTATTGGTAAGGATATATCCCGAAGAATGGACGACAACGCCAGTGCCCAGCCTGCGCCTTACAAGCACTTCCGTCTGCCGCGCCGCCGTGCCGCCGTGCGCCGGTTCCAGCCTTCTTTCCGTCGTAAATATCGAAGCCACCGCGGGCTTTATCCAAGTCGCGACATTGCCTGAATTAAGCGCCGGATTCTGCTCAAAGGCCGCAGGCATCCCGTCCAGAATCTGCCGGGTATCGCCGGCGATTTGGGACACGATGAAGTTGTCGTTAAGAGAAGAAAGGCTCAACCCCCCCTTGTCGTTCCCGAGATAGGCAAATGCGGTTACGCCCACGGCAACGCAAATCATGATTATAAAGGCAGGGATCGAAGTGCTCTTAACTTTAACGCGTTTCAACTTGCTCCTCCCGAATGACGCTATAATTTAAACTAAATTTATTATTCACTTCTTTTTGCCGCTTTGTCAATTGCTTAGTGCCGATTTAGGCGGGTTATCGCCTGTCCCGAGGTATGGTGGCAAGACGGACAAACGGTTGTCACCCCGCCTGTTTTTTCTGTATCTTCAAAACATGCGCTATTTCGGTTTTTGAAATCTTGCCGGTGTCTTCCAGTATCTGGCCTATCTTTCTTGGCGGGTTGGAATTTTTCTGGATTGCCAGAGCCTCTTTAATCTCCTCGTCTGCAAGTGTCTGCATCACGAATTTTTTCAAAATCTCTCCGAAGAGCATCTTTTTGACTTTTTTCGCGGGTGGTTCTTCCTCCTCCTCGTCTTCGTAGTCGTCGTCGTCGTCTTCATCTATCGCTTTTTTGACCATGGCTTTCTTCAGCTTATCCGATGCGTCTTTGATTATATTGGAGCCGGCCTTAACGCCCTCGGCCACCTTATCGGCGGCGCCGGTGTACATATCGTACAAAAGTTTGACCGCAAAGCCGACCACGATAAGGACTATCGGGATAGCGGCCAGCGCGAAAATAACGCCCACCTGCTGCGTTTTTTCCCTTACCATTTCCTCGGCGGCGTCCATGTTTTCCTTTAGCATTTTCGTGACCGATTGGCTTTCATGCTCGGCCGCGAAAGGAACGGAAAGATCGGAAAGGGTGTCGATGATAGTCTGCAAAATAGTTAAATCGGCGTCCACTTCTCCCTCTCTATAAATACTCACATAGAAGTATAGGAAATTTGCCCTAAATTTTCCATGTTTTTGACGGAAAATAATCGAATGGCGCTAAATGAAATTTCGAATAAAAAAAATTACTCTAAGGGACTACGACCTGTGCCGTCGGAAAAAGCGGTAGGCCGCGGGTAAAAACCAGTTCATTCGTCGAGTCTCTCCGATATACCACTAGCCCCTTAAATAAATATTTCCAAACCAGTTTTACTATATATTTTGTAACACATAAGGCGCTGGAATTCAATGTTTTTTTTCAGACTTATCCTTTTCAGCGGGTTGGATCATCGGTTTTCCAGATTCCCAGCCCGTTTTCTTTCGCCTTTTCCTCCATCCGCATATACCGTTTTAAGGTGGAACGGTTTTTAGGCGCAAAATTGCCGGTGTAGATGCGCGCAAGGCCGTTTTCCACAAGTTGCAGGTTAAGCGATTTTCCGTCAACAATCACATAGGCCAGCAGTCTGCCGTAATTTCCCCTGCCGGCGGTGATCAGTTTCACCTTTTTGCCGAGAACCATTTCCCTTGTGAATGCCGAGGCTTGGCCGTAGTACGGTTCGTCGATTTTGGGGCAATCGATCCCCTTAAGCCGCACCTTTTCCCGTTTCCCGTTTTCAAGGCGCGCGACAATCGTGTCCCCGTCGATCACGTAAACAACGGCCGCGTTGACCTCTCCCGCCTTGATTCCGACGGGGATTGAAAACTCGGCAGCCATAACGGCAAAGACAATAACGAGCGCTCTGGAAAGCGTTATGCGGAAAACGCCGCCGCCAGACATCGATTACGCCAGTGTAAGCTTTTGCGATCCGACCAGCCTGTTATAGGCCACAAAAACGGCGATGGCCGAAACCGGTATCGTTATAAACAGGCCGACTGCAAAAAGAAGGAAACCTATCGCGTTAAGGCCGATGAGCGTGGCGTAAAAAAAGGCGAAGCCGATAATATCGTTAAACGCCACCTGTCTGCTGGCTTCCATTGCCGCCCAGAAATCCATGTCGCGGTCTATAATGAAAAGGAAGGTGAAAAGGTACCACGAGCCTATTATTATCCCCGGAACAATCAGCAGAAAAAACCCCACCGTAGAAAAAATGGTTATTATAAGATTCGCCATAAAAGCCGGGACAAAATAACTAAAACCCGCGAAAATGCGGGCGGCGTCAAAATCCCTTCCCTCAAGCTGGTCCCCGATGACAAGGTACAACCCCACCATTATGGGGCCTGTAACCAGAATCCCTCCGACGTACGGTATGAATTGGGAAAGGAGCATTACCGCGATGAACAAGAGGGCGCTTATGACATATGCGGGGGCGTTTTTTTTAAAAAGTTTCCACGCCTCGGCAAGCCAGCCGACGATGTCGGCGCTTGAGGCGCTTTCGGGTCTTTGCTGGCGGGGGAGATTATAGTCCATACGATGTGTTATTCAGACCGCTTCATAATTACCGCTTCATTCCTGCCGCCCTTTTTTTGCCCTTGAAAGAGTTTTTAATCACCATGTCCACCGTCTTTACCGGAATGAATTTTATGTTTTTCTTTACATAATCAGGCATATCTTCGGTATCGGCCAGATTTTGCAACGGGATTATCACGGTACGTATCCCCGCGCGAAGCGCCCCGAGTGTTTTTTCCTTCAACCCGCCAATAGGCAGTACCCTGCCTCGCAGCGTTATTTCGCCCGTCATCGCGATATCGTTCCGCACCGGTTTTCCCGAAAGAGCGCTTGCAAGCGCAACGGCAATCGATATCCCGGCTGAAGGCCCGTCCTTCGGGATGGCGCCCGCCGGAACGTGTATGTGTACATCGGTATTTTTTGTGAAGTCTTCCCGTATGCCGAGTTTTTTCGCGTTCGTGCGGCAGTACGAGTACGCCGCCTGCGCCGATTCGCGCATCACCTCTCCGAGCTTTCCGGTAATTGTAAGGGCGCCCTTGCCCTTCATCGTCGTAACTTCAATATGCATTATCTCGCCGCCCGCCTGGGTCCATGCCAGCCCGTTCACGACGCCCACCTGCGGGGGCTCTTTCTCCGCCTCGCGCAGGAACCGCACCGGCCCGATGTACTTTGGGAGGCTTTTTTCCGTTATTTTCTCGCGCACGGGTTTCCTTTTCATCGCGACCTTAAGCGCAACTTTACGGCAGATGTTCGCAACTTCCCTTTCGAGATTTCTAAGGCCCGCCTCGCGCGTGTATCCGTCGATTAACGCCCGCAGTCCCTTATCGCTAAACGTGATGTTCCTTGGCGTGATTCCGTGCCTTTCCATCTGGCGCACGACTATGTACTTTTTGGCGATGCCCAGCTTTTCTTCCATCGTGTAACCGGAAAGCTTTATCACCTCCATCCTGTCGCGCAACGGCGGCGGAATGGTGTCTATTATGTTCGCGGTGGTGATGAACATCACGCCGGTCAAATCGAAAGGCACGCCGAGGTAATGGTCGGAAAAAGCGTTGTTCTGTTCGGGGTCCAGGACTTCAAGAAGGGCCGACGACGGATCGCCCCGCCAGTCGGCTCCAAGCTTGTCGATTTCATCCATCATGAAGACCGGGTTATTGGACCCCGCGGTCTTCAGCCCCTGAATAATCTTTCCCGGCATAGCGCCGATGTAAGTCCTTCGATGGCCGCGTATCTCCGCCTCGTCGCGGACGCCGCCCAGCGATATGCGCACGAATTTCCTTCCCAACGCTCGCGCTATCGATTTCCCCAGCGACGTCTTACCCACGCCCGGCGGCCCTGCAAAACAGAGTATCGGGCCGTGTTGGTCCTTCTTGAGTTTCATTACGCCAAGGAACTCCAGTATGCGGTTCTTTATCTTATCGAGGTCGTAATGATCTTCGTCCAGGATCTTCCTCGCCTTCGGTATGTTTAAGTTGTCCTTGGTGCTTACCGACCACGGGACATCGAGCGACCATTCGAGATAGGTGCGCACCGTTGTAGCCTCGGCCGACTCCGGATGCATCTTGCTCAGGCGGTTCACCTGCTTTTCCGCTTCCTCGGCGGCTTCCTTGGGGAGTTTTGCCTTTGCAAGTTTTTCCCTGATCTCATTGACCTCGGCCATCCGTTCGTCAACGTCGCCCAATTCCTTTTGTATCTGTTTCATCTGCTCGCGCAGGTAATAGTCCCTCTGGCTCTTGGACATTTCGTCGTATGTTTTTGTTTGTATCTTTTCCTGTATGGAAAGGAGTTCCATTTCGTGGCCGAGTATTTCGTTTACCTTTTTAAGGCGCTTTAGCGGAGGCGCGGTTTCGAGGACCTTCTGGGCGTCCTCCACCTTCAGGCCCATGTTGCTGGCTATCAGGTCGGCAAGTTTGCCCGGCTCATCCAGCCCCTCGACCACCGACATTATATCGGGCGAAACCATCTTGCTGATTTCCATTATCTTTCCCATCTGCCCCTTAACGGACCTAATCAGCGCTTCCGACTCTAATTTCTTCGGGTTATTCTCGGGTTCATCCCTAAAATGCTCCACGCGCACCTGTAAGAAGGGCGATTGTTTGATAAACTTCTTGATCTTTGCCTTTGCAAGCCCATGGACGAGTATCTTCACCCTTTCATCTTGCATCTTTATCATGCGGATAACAGTCACCACGGTTCCCACGGAGTAGATGTCCTTGGGCGTCGGATCGTCAATGGACGGGTCTTTCTGCGCGGAAAGGAGTATCATCCTGCTTCCCGCAAGCGCTTCGTTAATCGCCTTCACCGAAATCTCCCGCCCAACATAAAGAGGGAGTATCATGTATGGAAAAACTACTATGTCCCTTACCGGCAAAAGTGGCAGCGTATCGGGAACCTTCAGATCTATCTGCCCGTTATGTTGCTCGTCGTCCTCCGCCTTTTTCGCCATAGGGGCCGCGCCTTTCTTTACCTTTTTCTTACTCATCGATTTTCACCTCAATACTGTGCGACGGTTTTTCGAGTTCCTTCATCTTGGCTATCTTTAAAAGAAGTATGCCGTTCTTGTAATTCGCCTCGATGTTTTCCGAATCCACCGCCGAGCCCAATACGAAGACGCGCCTGAAAGCGCCAAAGCTCCTTTCCGCGCAATGGAAAGTTATGTCGCGGCCTGATTGTTCGGTTTCGTACTTAACGCCTTTTATGAACAGCTTATCGCCTTTTACGTGCACCGTAACGTCATTGGGCGATATCCCGGCCATTTCAACTTCCACGAAAATATAATCGCTGTTTTCATATATATCCATGGCGGTGAACTCGATATCCTCGGACTGCGAGCCAAGAAACTCGTCCGCAAGATAGCTCATTCTGTATGCAAGGTCGCGTTCGGTTTTATAAATGCCTTTTTTTATTCCCTTGCCAGGTTTTTTCATCGCAGTTTAAGTTTATCACACGGATAATTTAGCGTCAGTGTTTCAATGACAAAAGGTATTTTCTGAAATCTTCTCCGAGATCGTTTCTTCTAAGAGCGTACTCCACCGTGGCTATCAAAAATCCCAGTTTACTTCCGGCGTCATAACGCTTTCCTTGGAACTTGCAGCCATAAACGTCTTCGATTTCGCATAGTCCGTTTATCCCGTCCGTAAGCTGTATTTCCCCTGATTTATCCCTCTCCAGCTTTTCCAGAAGGTCGAAAATAGCGGGGGTTAAGATATACCGGCCTATTATTGCCAGGTTTGAAGGAGCGGCGTCTGCGGTGGGTTTTTCGATGAAGCCCCTAACCTTGCAGATATTGTTATCGAAATGTTCCGGGTCCGCCACGCCGTAACTCGATACCTGGCTTTTTTCGACTTCCTCAAGGGCTATTACGCTTGCGCCGGTTTTTTCGTGAACGTCGATAAGCTGCTTAAGCGCCGGCGTATTGTCCGAATATATTATATCGTCGCCAAGGAGTACGGCGAAAGGTTCGCCGCCCAAAAGGTTGCGCGCCCTCAGCACCGCATGGCCAAGGCCCAGCGGTTCTTTTTGCCGTATGTAACAGAATTCGCACATCTCGGAAATTTTCTTTATCTCTTCCAGCTTAGCATCCTTGTTTTTTTCTTTTAAGAGATTTTCAAGCTCAATCGACCGGTCGAAGTGGTCTTCGATGGCGTTCTTGCCGCGCCCGGTAATCATGATTATTTCCTCTATGCCGGACGATATTGCCTCTTCGACCACGTACTGGATCAGGGGTTTATCGACAAGCGGCAGCATTTCCTTGGGCGAAGCCTTTGTGGCGGGCAAAAAACGCGTTCCCATTCCCGCTACCGGAAAAACCGCTTTCCTTATTTTTCCCATTCTGTTTCTCCTTTTTATAACAACCTGCCGAAAAAGTCCATCCGGGACTTTTTCAGCTTCGGCTTGACCGAAGTAATTCGCTCAAGCCTTTCAAATTGCTTGGCTTTTAGCCTTCGCAATTTGTGCAATCCATCCATGGATTGCTTAACAGTCTGCTAAACATCATCTCTTTCAGAACGCGCGCCCCATTCGTCCCGTATCCGTTCAAGCTCATCCGCGTTCCCTTTTTCTATCTCGTAAAGCCGCGCGTTTACGGCAAACCTGAAGACCCCCGCGCGCACGGCGTCGCGCAGCCCGGAAAGCCCCCTAATGATGTTCCGCGAAAAAAAGAACGCGCCAATGAAGGCAAATAACGGCGAAATAAACAAATGCCAAGCAACGTTGACGCCGCCGACTCTTCTGCCCAGCGATTCGGCTTTTCGGGACTCTTCTTCCAGCGAACGCTCAAGGCCGCGCCAGAACTGCTCCTTGTTTTTACCATTCTCCACACTTAGAGGCTCGCTTACAGGAGAGGATGCTCGGACATCGCCTTAATGCGGGCGAACCTGCGATCCACTTCGTTTCTGAACGAGTCGACAATATGTGCGTGCTCCTTTTTAAGGAGATGCTTTGTCTTGCCCATGAGCTTTAGCCACTCGATTACGTCGACTTTCCTCCCCTTGGCATCGGGATCGTAATTCAGGGTTGTCACGCCCTTTTCGACTTCATAAAGCGGGAAGAAGTTCGAATTGACCGCCGCGTTGCCGACGGGGTGCGCGGCGTTATCCATGTGCCGCCAGTTAAGCGGACAAACGGAAAAGAGTTTTCCGAATACCAATCCCTTGTTCCTGGCGTACCACTGCGCCTTGGCGGCTTTCGTAATGAGGTCCTTGTAAAATGCGTCCGTACCGGTAAAGACGTACGGAATATGGGACGCGGCGAATAACTGCGCCGAATCCTTATGCTGAAAACTCTTGCCGGTCTGCGCGGGGCCGACGTTTGAAGTCGACGTGGCGTGTCCAATCGGCGTGCTGAACGAAAGCTGGTGGCCGGTGTTCATGTATCCCTGGTTATCGTATTCCAGAATGATCATGTTGTGGTTCCTTATGGCCGTTCCAAGGGCGGGGCCCAAGCCTATGTCCAGCCCCCCGTCGCCGGTAACCATTATGAACGTTATCTCTTCGCCGGAAGGTATTTCGCCGCGCCGCTGGCGCTCCTTGAACATCTCTACAACACCGGAAAGGGTCGGCGCGCCGCTCTGGAAGAGGTTGTGGATGTAGGTAACATTAAAGGCGGTGTTGGGGTATCCGGTGGTAACCACCATCCCGCATCCGGTATGCCACAACATCACTACGTGGCCTTCAATGCCTTTAAGGAACGTTCCTATATTGGGAAAAATTCCGCATCCCGGGCACGCCCCGTGCCCCGGCGCGATGCGCTGGGGCATCTTGGTTAGTTCTTTTTGCTTTACGCCTTTAACCTTCAGCTTTCCGGTCTGTTCATCTTCGGTTACTTTTATGATGGCGGGCGAGCTTTTTTCTTTCGGTATCGCCTTGTTCCTTTGCGGAATCGAATAGTCCTCAACGCCCGGCTCGGCGCCGATATAGTCGTAGGGAACTTCCGCTTTGCCCTTTGCGGCGGCTTCCAGCGCAAGCTCGTACATATCGCGCGCGTCGAGATCGTAGAAATCCTTTCCGCCCAGGCCGTATATCCTGCTAAGGACTATCGTTTTGTTTTCCGGGTCGTCCTTGAGGGCCGCCTTTACCTCGATTGCGAGGGGGCCGCCGTGGCCGCCGTAGGAGTCCGCCCTGTCGGCGACAAGGAGGGCTTTGAGGTTTTTGCACGCTTTGCGGATATCCTCCGCAGGGAACGGCCTGATGACCGTCGGGTACATCATGCCGACCTTCTTCCCCTCGGTGCGCATCCTGTCCGCCATGTCCATGGCGGTATCGGAGGCGGAATTTATTATCATCACCGCGGCCTCGGCGTCTTCCATCCTGTACGACTCCAGCATGTTGTAGCTCCGGCCCGATATTTTTGCGTATTCGTCGAAGATTTTCGGGATTACGTCCTGCGCGGCCTGCATAGCCATCGATTGCTGTTTTTTGTTGTTTATCTGGTCCGGGTCGTTCATGTACGGGCCTATCGTTACGGGGTTGGCCGGATCGACCGACGAATGCACAACCTCCACCGGCCCGACGAAGTCCGTTACGCTTTTCCTGTCCTTGAATACCTGCACCTTCCTTTTCTGATGGCTGGTAAAAAAGCCGTCGTCCGCCACTATCGACGGGAGGCGCACGTCGTGATGTTCACCGGCCTTGGTGGCGATGATTACCATGTCGTAGGTGGCCTGCGGGTCTTTTGCGCAAAATATCAGCCACCCGATGTTAAGGGCGTAAGCAAGGTCGCTGTGGTCGCCGCGTATGTCCAGCGGGCCGGAAACCGTGCGCGTGACGAGGTTCAGCACCATCGGACGGCGCGTGCCGGACTGCACCGGAAGCTGTTCGATGGAGAAAAGGAACCCGTTGGCCGACGTAGCGTTAAAAACGCGTCCGCCCGCCGTGGTTGCGCCGTAGCATATGCCAGCCGCGCCGTGTTCGCCGTCGGCGGGTATCATTTTTATGTCGTGCTTGCCGGCCGCCTTCATCTCGTCGAGATATTCGGCGACTTCGGTTGAAGGCGTGATCGGGTAGTATCCCATTATGTGGAAATTAATGTGAGACGCGGCCGTGGAGGCCATTTCGTTGCCGCTCAGAAAGTCGATAACCTGCTCGGCGGAACCGGATTCTTCGGCCGTTTCCGCTTTCTTCTCTTTTACCGGGCTCATTTGACCTCCTTTATGTCGTCCACGTAACCCCGTTCGAGGACCGTCGGGTTAACTTCGTATTCAACTTGCGCGGTAAGCGCGTCGAACTTGCAGATTTCAACGCACCGCAGGCATCCCTTGCAGTACTGGTAATTTATATTTTCCAGCAATTGCTCCGGCTTGCCCTTTTTGCTTACCCCTTCCTTCCACTCGAAACAGTAGTCGGGGCACGTTATGTCGCACTCGCCGCAGCTTGTGCATTTGCTTTTGTCCAGCACCGGAATGTAGCCCGACCTGGTGGCCGTCAAATCCTTGAACATGGTGTTGCCGGCCGCCGGTATCGTCCCCCCTATCGGCTGGTTCAGGTATCCGAGTTTTTGCCCGTAACGCGTAAAGGGCTGCGTCTTGTATTTGCCGTCGTTCTTGATCTCTTTTTTTGCGAACTCCTTCGTGCCCCTGTCGAACGTTTTGAGGTTTGCCGGGACAAGGACGGCGTACTTTTTGCCGAGCGACGATTCTATCGTGGCCTTTATCGCGTCGCCGTCCAGAAAACCGCTGACTGCGGCCATCGTGCCCAACAGCGCGGTGTTCACGCGCGTTTTTTCCTCTACGGCGATTTTCATGGCATCGACGGTTATCAGGGTTCCGCACGGAAGGCCCAGAAATTCGCGCGCCTCATCGACGCTTTTGTGGGTATTGAATATGACGATCGTGTTTTCGCTTACGCCGGTAAGCATGCCGGGGGTTTGGGCTATCGCTTCCAGGAATATTACCAGCATGTGCGGGTCGGTTACCGGCGAGTTGACTCGAACGGTTACCGACGGGTCGCAGAACCGCACGAACGCCGACACCGGCGAGCCCTTTTTCTCCGAGCCGTAACTGGAGAAGTTGCTTCCGTTGTAGCCCATCTTCAAAACGCCCGCTTCCGCAAGGACTTTTCCGGCAAGGTTGGCGCCGAAGCCGCCGATGCTGGCCATACGTATTTCGTAAAAACCAAGCTCGTTAGTTACAGGCAATTGCTGCATCAGGTTATCCTCCGTTTTTTTTAATCAGAAATCCTACAAAGCATTCATTTTCCAATATTCTAGGCTTTTGTTCAACCTAATAAACTTTAGGGCGTTATTTTTCAAATAGGCTCGAACTTTATTATTTTTTATGGCTTTTTGGCGGAGGAGGTTTAGAAGACCGAGGAGGGTTAGGAGATTGAGGGGGCGGTGGTTTAGAAGACGGAGGCGGGCTAGAAGTAGGTGGAGGTGCTTTATCGGAAAAACCTATTCCATCAGAAATTTTCATATCATAACTAGCGCCATGTCTTTTCTTAATATCTTCTGACGAATTGTCTTCCGGCGTAAAGAGACTTATTGTTTTGATCAAATAGGAAACTACGACGGAAGTTGGCCGTTTTGCCAAAGTATATCTCTCTGATGTGTATTTTATAAAATGTCTAAATTTCCCATTGCCCCAGAATTCTTTCAACTCGGGTTTTTCTTCTAAATCGGCTAAGGTTATTTCATGGTTTTCTGAACCATAAAGCTTCTGCTCAAGAAAAAACCATGCATCTGGATTTAATTTTAGGTGTATATAAAATTCAGGAAAGGCCATTTGAAAAATCAAAAGTTTAGCTAAGTAGAATTTCTGTACATCCTCTGCTAACGAAGGGCATTTCTGAAATTC
>JAZFVB010000092.1:0-7310 GCA_036447515.1 Nitrospinota bacterium | reverse complement strand
TCCTGTTTCTCACGGCTGAACGAGTAACCGCACGATTCGATATCGTCCATGAACCACGGGTATCGGTGGCAGATAAGCGGCTTTTTTTCAGGCGAGCCGTGAACCAGGCACCTGTTGTCTTCCGCCAGCCGGTCGCACGGGATTCCGATTTCAAGGAGAACCCGGTCGCTCTCTTCATGCACACTGGCGATATTTATGCCGCGGTACGAATAATATATTCCGGCTTCCTCAATCGAGCCGTGCTGGTCGATAATGTGGCTCAGTACCGAGGTTATCCTCACCTTCTTGCAGCATTCGCCGCACGTTTTGCACGTTCCGGTCCTTTCGGGATTGTCGCTCACCGCAAGATGTCCATCAGTTCGGTTGGGGAATCGATTATGGCGTCCGGTTCGTTCTCCTCTACCTCTTGCCTGGACCTGAAGCCGTAAGTTACGCCAATGGTCATTACGTTTGCGTTTTTGCCGGTTCTGATGTCCACTCCGCTATCGCCGACAAAGACGGCGTTTTTCGGGTCGCTTATGGAGACTTCTTTCATTATCGATTGCAGCATTTCGGGCGCGGGTTTTTTCATTTCCACAGAATCGCCGCCCTTGACGGATTCAAAAAAATCGTCCATGCCAAGCCCCTTCAGTATCTTTTCAACGTAGCGGTAAGGCTTGTTACTTGCTATGGCCATTTTCTTGCGATTTTTGAAGCTTTCAAGCGCTTCGGCAACACCTCCGAACATCACGGTGGTGTCCAGTAAATGGTCTATATAGATGGAGCGGAAGTGCTCAACGGCTTGGGATATGGAGTTTTCCTTTCCGGCGGCGGTCAAAGTCCTGTCGATTAGGGGCCTTACGCCGTTGCCGACGTAGCCGTAAATGGTCTCTTCCGGCAGTTGGTTTATTCCCATCTTTCTAAACGTTTCGTTTACAGAAAAAGCGATGTCTTTTTTTGAGTCTATAAGCGTGCCGTCGAGGTCGAAGATAATCAGGTCGATATTGAATTCTTTCATTGCCGCATTTTATCTTATTTTGCTTGTGAAGGCGACGAGAGGCCGGCGTTTTGGTTATTCCCTTATTTTGGTTATTCCCTTATTTAGTAATGGAAGGTACGATATAAGCCATGCCCAACAAATACAAAAAACGCAGCGATCTTTTATCGGAAATCTACAAAGATTTTCCCGACACGCTCGACGAAAAGGAAATAAAAAAACTGCACTCCATTTTCAGGGAATTCGCGCTGGGCTTTTCCCTCATGGTGGATAAAGGCCCTTTCGTCACCGTGTTCGGCTCCGCCAGGATAAAGGAGGAAAGGAACGAATACACCCTTGGGAGGGAGCTTGGCAACAAGCTGGCGAAGGCCGGTTTTGCGGTACTTACCGGCGGCGGGCCGGGACTGATGGAAGCGGTAAACCGCGGCGCAAGCGAGGCCGGCGGCCGTTCGGTGGGCGTGAACATCTCGATACCCGACGAACAGAAGATAAACCCGTACGCCGACCCGTCTATCACCATAAACTACTTCTTTGTCCGCAAGGTGTTGCTTTTGAAGTATTCCACGGCTTACGTCTTCTTTCCCGGGGGCTTCGGAACGCTGGACGAGCTTTTTGAAACACTCACGCTCATGCAATCCGGCAAAATAGACCCCTTCCCGCTGGTGCTGATGTGTCCCGATTACTGGAAGGGCCTCATGGATTGGATGAAGGAAAATACCTTGAACGAGAAATTTATAGATTTATCAGATATGGAATTTTTCAGCTTCGCCGAAACGGTTGACGAAGCGATAAAAGTGATTAAAGGCTCCCTTTAGCGGGCCGCTGAAAAAAGTCCCCCCCCTTTTCGGCATTGCGGCTTTTCCGTTCCCGCTTTCATTACAAGCCCAAACTCATTAAAATGACCGGATGACTTTGATAATAAGGGTACTCGCCGCGATCTTCCTTCTTTGGCTTTTTGGGCGGCTGGTAAAGGGCATAGCCAAAAAATTCACGTCCGTTGCCGGAGGCGTTTCCGGAGCGAAACCACAGGGGCAGGTGGCAGAAATGAAGCAGGACCCGCAGTGCGGATCGTACGTTTCGGTTAACCATGCCGTGCGCGCCGATATTAACGGGCAGGAGCGTTATTTTTGTTCCGAGGAATGCGCGCAAAAGTTCAGGCGGAAAGGCTGATGGCAAACTTTGCGATTCTGGTTCTTTCCGACACCCGCTCCACCGGCGAGAAGGAAGACAAATGCCTTCCGGCAATCGAGGGCTTTTTAAAGGGAAAAGGGGACGACGTGGTAAAGACGGGCATCTGCGCCGACGAGTTCGGCCTTATTCAAAAAACGCTGAAGGAATGGGTCGATGCGGGGGATGCGGACGTGATACTTACCAGCGGCGGTACAGGGGTATCGCCGCGCGACGTTACGCCGGAAGCCACCCGCCCTCTGCTGGACAGGGAAATACCGGGCATTCCCGAAGCGATGCGCGCCGAATCGCTTAAAAAGACTATCCATGCGGTCATATCGCGCGGCCTGGCGGGCCTTATCGGGGACACGCTTGTTATAAACCTTCCGGGATCGCCCAAGGCCGCGGTCGAGAATCTTGAAGCCGTCCACAAGGCGATAGACCACATCGTAAAAAAGGCCAAAGGCGACAAAAGCGATTGCGGGGAAAACGGGGGCAGTACCTAACCCCATATCGCCATTTCGCCGTCATTTAAATTTAAACGGTTTGTGAAAATTGGCGTTTGGGTGGCTATAATGTCCTTGATTGTTGTTGGCATATGGCCGCTGTCTTTCGGGGGGCAGGCTCGCTAAAAAAAAATGGATATAAACGGGAAAATTGGTTATAAACATATAGTTTGTGTGTATTGGAGGTTGCTTTATGAAGGAATTGAAAATATTGGTAAGTTCCTTTTGGGGCAGGCACAAACGTGCCGGAGATAATGTGATCAAAAGCGAAGAAGAGGTGCTTGATTAACCATGGTAGAGATTAACGGAACCTTTTTCATACAGCTTGCGAACTTCCTTTTAATGATTTTTTTCCTCAACCACTTTCTTTTTAAGCCTGTCCTTGCAATGGTCGAACGCAGGAACGAAAAGATGAGCTCGCTCGAATCGGACGCCGCCCGGTACAAGGACAAGGGCGAACACGTAATGAAAGATTACGAAGACAAGCTCTACGAAATGAGGAAAGAGGCGTCGGGCATGTTGGCCGCCGCGCGCAAGGGCGGCCTTGCGGAACAGGAAAAAATTGTCGGTCAGGCGCGCAGGGAATTCACCCTGCAGATTGAAAACGCAAAAAACGAAATCGGGCGGGAATCAAAAAAAACTTCGGAAAGCCTTAAAAAACAGGTTGAGGAGATTTCCTCCGACATAGCAAAAACCCTTCTGGGGAGGGAAGTTTAGGATGCCGCGCCTTATAGCCTTTCTTTCGGTGTTCATTATTCCGGCCGCCGCCTATGCGGCCGGGCTTAAGCACGCCGAACGTTGGGAACTGGGCCGCGACGGAGCGTGGATATTCAATTTCCTTATACTCTTTGCGGGCATTTACTGGATTATCCACCGCTTCATAATTCCGGCCCTTTCACAGCGCAGCAAAGACATCGCCAAGAACCTTGAACAGGCCGAAAAGCTGAGGATGGAAACGATGAAAGCCCTTGCCGACATCGAATACAAGACGCGCGCATTCGAAAAGGAAGCCGCCGCAATGCGTGAAGAGGCAATCGTGCAAGGGAAGAAAATAAAAGAGCAGATTGTTAAGGAAGCGCAAAATTTCGCAACGCGCATTGTTGAAAAAGCGCATGCGGAAATAGAAAGGGAAACACTAAAGGCGATGGACAGCCTTAAAAAAGAAACCGCCGAACTGGCCGTAAAGCTGGCTTCGGAGCTTATAGCCGAAAATGTCGGCAAGGATGACCATATGAGAATCACTGAAGAGTACATAGATAAGGTAGGGAAGGGAAGTTGAGGGAAAAAGGAGTCGCAAAGCGTTACGCGCTGGCTTTCGTTGAAAGCGCCCAGGCTAAAGGCGTTTTGGAAGCGGTAGGCGGTGAGCTTTCCGCATTCGCACACGTTTATGAAGAAAACCCTGAATTGCGCAAAACGCTGATGAACCCCGCGATTCCAAAAATGTCCAAAAAGAAGATAGTTGTAAGTGTTCTTAAAACGATGAACCTTTCGGAGAATTGCCGCAGGGCGGTGGCGCTCCTTTTGGAAAAGGGGAGGGTGGACTTCGTTACCGACGTATCGGATCGCTTTAACGAGATAATGGATGAAAGGCTGGGGCGGGTAAAGGTCAAGATAACGTCGGCGCAGACGCTTGGCGGGGCCGACCTTAAGAAACTGGAAAGCACATTCGCCGCGCTTACTAAAAAGACGGTCAAACTGGAAACCCGAACGGATTCCTCGCTTATTGCCGGAATCGTGGCGCGTATCGGCAGCAGGGTTTATGATGGCAGTCTGAGCAACCAGCTGAGGCTGATGAATATAAAACTAGGGGGGGAGGCTTAAATGGCTATCCGTGCGGAAGAAATAAGCGAAATTATAAAAAAAGAAATCGAGGGCTTTAAGAAGGAGGTCGAACTCAAGGAAGTAGGAACTGTCATAGCCGTAGGCGACGGCATAGCCCGCATCTATGGGCTAGAAAACGCAATGTCGGGCGAACTGCTGGAATTCCCCGGCGACATAACCGGCATGGTCCTTAACCTTGAAGAAGACAACGTCGGCGCCGTTCTCTTCGGCGAAGACACCTCGATAAAAGAGGGCGACGAAGTCCGCAGGACGGGCAGGGTGGCCGAGGTTCCCATTGGCGATGAGTTGATCGGGAGGGTCGTCGACGCGCTTGGAAATCCGGTGGACGGCAGAGGGCCTTTAAACGCATCGCATACGGGGCGCGTCGAGCGCATAGCTCCGGGCGTTATTGACAGGAAATCGGTTCACGAGCCGTTGCAGACCGGCCTCAAAGCTATCGACGCCATGATACCGATAGGACGCGGGCAGCGCGAACTGATTATCGGCGACAGGCAGACGGGGAAAACCGCCATAGCAATCGATACCATAATCAACCAGAAAGGCCAGGACGTTTACTGCATCTACGTTGCCATAGGGCAGAAGCGTTCCACGGTGGCCCAGGTCCACAAGCGGCTCGAAGACGCGGGCGCCATGGAATACACCTGCATTGTCGCCGCTACGGCTTCCGAACCTGCGCCCCTTTTGTACCTCTCGCCCTACACAGGATGTGCGATAGGCGAATACTTCCGCGATGCCGGCAAGCACGCGCTCGTCATTTACGACGATCTTTCAAAACAGGCCGCGGCTTACAGGCAGCTTTCGCTGTTGCTCCGCCGCCCGCCGGGACGCGAGGCATACCCCGGCGACGTCTTTTACCTTCATTCGAGGCTTTTGGAAAGGGCCTGCAAGCTCAGCGACGAGAAGGGCGCGGGATCGCTTACCGCCCTGCCGATAATAGAGACGCAGGCCGGCGACGTTTCGGCCTATATACCTACAAACGTCATCTCGATCACCGATGGGCAGATTTACCTTGAATCCGACCTCTTTTATTCGGGCATTAGACCGGCCGTAAACGTGGGCCTATCCGTTTCGCGCGTCGGCGGGGCGGCGCAGATGAAGGCGATGAAACAGGTTGCCGGGATGCTGCGCATATCACTGGCGCAGTACCGCGAACTGGCGGCGTTCGCTCAGTTCGGCTCCGACCTGGACGCCGCCACGCAGGCCCAGCTGAACCGGGGCGTGCGCATGGTGGAAATGCTCAAACAGGGCCAGTACAGGCCGATACCGGTTGAAAAACAGGTTGTCATTATTTACTGCGGGACGCAGGGGCTTCTGGACGACCTGCCGGTGGACAAGATAAGGGATTTCGAGGAAAAGCTCATTTCGCACATGGAAAACAAGTACCCGAATGTCCTGGAAAATATTCGCGAGAAAAAAGAACTGGACGACAAACTGAAAGACGAACTTAACAAGATCGTCAATGAGGTAAAGAGCAGACTTGAATAATGGCTTCATTAAGGGACATTAAGCGAAGAATCACCTCGGTAAAGAGCACGAGGCAGATCACCAAGGCCATGAAGCTGGTGGCCGCGGCCAAGCTGCGGCGCGCGCAGGAAAACGTTCTTGCCTCGCGCCCTTATGCCGGCAAGATGAGCGAAGTTCTGGCCTCGCTTTCGGCCCGTCAAAAAGATTCCGACCACCCCCTGATGGCAAAGAGGGAAGAAAAGAACGTGCTCATCCTTATCATTACGTCCGACAAGGGGCTTTGCGGTGCGTTCAACGCCAACCTTTACAAGGCGGCCAACCAGCTTATACACGAAAGCGAGGGCAAGGGGATATTCATGGTCACCGCCGGAAGGAAAGGGCGCGATTTTTTCCGCAAAAAAAACGTGGTCATGATGGAATCATGGGTCGATTATTTCCGCAACCTAGATTACCAGCTTGCGTCGAAAGTGGCGCGCGAACTTTCACAGGCGTACACAAGCGAAAAGGTCGACAGGGCGTACATCGTTTATAACGAGTTCAAATCGGTACTTGCCCAAAAGGTCGTGGCGAGGCAGATTCTTCCGATCGATTCCGAAACGCTGGACGATCCCGGTCAGGCGGCGGAGCCGGGCATGGAAATCGATTACATCTACGAACCAAGCGCGGCGGAAATATTTTCCGAAATACTTGAAAAGTACCTGGAAGTGACCATCTTCCAGGCTTTGCTCGAATCGTGGGCCAGCGAAAACGGCTCGCGTATGACGGCGATGGACAATGCAACGAGGAACGCGTCGGAGATGATCGAAAAGCTGACGATGAAGTACAACCGCGCGCGCCAGACGGCAATAACGACTGAACTTATAGAAATAGTGTCGGGGGCGGATGCCTTAGAGGGATAGGCTTAACGGGAATAATACGGAGAGAAAAATGACGGAAAAAGAAATAGGAAAAATAACGCAAATCATAGGACCGGTTATCGACATTCGCTTTACGGCGGGGCATCTGCCGGCGATGCTGAACGCCCTGACGATAGATTTTGAGGACGAACGGACGCAGATCGTTCTGGAGGTCGCACAGCATCTTGGCGAAAACACGGTGCGTGCCGTAGCGATGCAATCCACCGACGGGCTGGTGCGCGGAATGCCGGTAGCCGATACCGGACGCCCGATATCGGTTCCCGTGGGACCCGGAACTTTGGGGCGAATAATGAACGTGGTGGGAAAGCCGGTTGACGAGGCCGGCCCGATCGAAAGCAAAAGGTTAAACCCCATCCACCGCCCGGCACCCAGCTTTGATGAACAGGAGACAACGACAGAGATGCTGGAAACCGGCATTAAGGTCATCGACCTTCTGGA